>DTYU01000233.1 GCA_012961725.1 Desulfotomaculum sp. | reverse complement strand
TCCCTGAGTAGTGGTTCGGGAGAGTTGACGATTGCCGTGCTGCGGGAGATGGCGGCTTTCGTCATTGATGAAGTGGAGATATACACGCGCCTGATAGAGGGTCGCTTCCCGGAGTGGCGCGCGGCCATACCGCAAAACCGGGCGAGTAGCGTTATTCGGGGTAATCGTCTAAACCTGATAAACAGTGTTGAAAGAGCGCAAGTAATGGCGACAAGTGACATTCCCAGTGTAATAATAAAGGTTGCGGGCGGAGTCTTGACCGTCCGTGCACAGTCTGACATGGGCGGGTTGAGGGAAACTGTTTCCATGGAAACTGAGGGCGAAGACGTCGAGATCGCTTTTAATTCTGTATATCTGCTTGAGGCGCTGCGGGCTGCGGATAGTGAAGGTGTCGAGGTGGGTTTCAACGGGAGTATAGGACCTGCGGTCATTAGGTTACTAGATGACCCGGCTTACCTTGCCCTTGTGCTGCCGTTGAGACTGGTGTAACCCATTGGGGAAAACGTGCAGATACGATCGGTATACCTGAAGGGCTTTCGTAACTATAAAGAGTTGTCCTTAAAGCCGTTCGGCGGCGCCAACCTGATAGTTGGTGGAAATGCTGACGGGAAGACGAATCTGCTTGAAGCGTTATATTTTTGTCTCTGCGGGTACTCCTTCCGGACGGCGCGGGAGGAAGAGGTTATAAGAACGGGTGAGGACCGGGCGGTCCTTCGCGCACTGGTTGAGAAAGTTGAGTTTAATAAGGAAACGGCGGTCGAAATAAGTGGGAGGGGAAAGAAGTTGACCGTGAACGCCAAGGAGGCGAGCAGGCGTGATTTCCCGGGGTACTTGGGGACGTTATTATTTAGGCCGGAGGACCTGGAGATAGGGGTAGGGTCCCCGGGTGAGCGAAGGCGATTTTTTGACGGCATTTTCGCAGGGATTCTGCCTGGTTATTACAGTGCTTACCGTAAATACATCCGGACACTGAATCACCGTAACGCTCTGTTGCGCCGCTTGCGCGGCTGTGATAGAGTGACTGCCGAAGTTAGGGCCTGGACGGAAGCAGTTGCGGAAACCGGCAGCGTTGTAAATATACTCAGGCTGCAAGCCCTTAGTTTATTGGCGCCTGTTGTTACATCCTGCTACCAAGCGATCGCTGATGCCAAACTTTCGATCCGCTATGTGAGCTCGGTAGGATTAGCGGAGTCGGTATCGAGCTTAAGAGAGCGCTTTCTTTCGAAGTTGCTTTTGATCGAGAGGGCGGAGCTCCAATGTGGGCAGACGCTGGTGGGGCCGCACCGTGACGACTTTTGTTTTGTAGTGGACGGCAGGGATTTGCGCCGCCAGGGTTCGCGTGGGGAACAGCGAACCGCCGTCCTTGCGGCTAAGCTTGCTGAGGCGCGGATGCTTGAGGAAAGGAGAAATGACCGGATAGTATACCTGCTTGATGACGTCTTCTCAGAACTCGATCCCCGGCGACGGGCGGCGCTGGCGTCGGCACTACAAGGGAGGCAGGTCTTTGTTACGGCTACGGAGCCGGTTACAGAGCTTCGGGGTTATAGTTGGTGGATAAAATCGGGAACAGTTACGAACCGGGGGTGAAACGGTGCTTTTGCTGATAGGAAACGACGTAGTCATACCAAAGAAAGATCTGGTGGCGGTATTTGATTACAACATCCATCTGGCAAGTCCGACGCGGAAATTTCTGGACTCAATGCAGAGCGGGGTGCGTCTTGTCAACCTTTCAGATCCAGGGAAGGAACGTTCAGTTGTGGTGACTACTGAGCAGGTCTTTATCAGCTCGATATCCTGTCAGACGTTAAAGAAGAGGGTTGAAACCGCCTTCTTTGAGTGGGAGTAGGCAGATAGCCCGGAAGGGTCACGGGAAGATCAACGTGGTTGGGGGCGGTTACCTTGAGATAGTTTAAAGCGGAAATGAAAAAACTTAGGATGAACGTGCGAAGATACGTCGCGTGGGAAACAGTCAAAATATGGTATAATCTTATTAGTGCCACCGACGATTGAGAAAGGAGTTCACTTACTTGACACAAGATAGAGAACCGGTTGCTTACAATGCAACACAGATTCAGGTTCTTGAAGGGCTTGAAGCAGTCCGCCGGCGGCCCGGGATGTACGTGGGCAGTACAGGGCCGAAAGGCCTTCACCACCTGGTGTACGAAGTGGTCGATAACAGCATCGACGAGGCACTTGCCGGTTTCTCCCGGGAGATAAGGGTGACGGTGACGGGTGAAAACGCCGTGGTTGTTGAGGACGACGGGAGGGGGATTCCGGTTGATGTTCACCCTCAGGTCGGACGTCCTGCGGTTGAGGTCGTTCTGACGATGCTTCACGCGGGCGGAAAGTTCGGCGGTGCCGGATACAAGGTATCAGGAGGACTTCACGGAGTAGGCGTGTCAGTCGTCAATGCCCTTTCAGAATGGTTGGAGGTAGAGGTTAAAAGGGACGGTAGGGTCTGGTCGCAGCGTTTTGAGCGCGGTCTGCCCGTCAGTGAGCTGACGGCCACCGGAGTCACCAGTGCCACCGGTACCACTGTCCGGTTTAAGCCGGACCCGGAGATCTTCGAGGAGACCGCCTTTAATAGGGAGACCCTCGCCCAGCGCTTACGCGAGCTGTCATTCTTAACGCCTGAAGTCCGCATAATCCTGCGCGACGACCGGGTGGGTTCTGAGCAGCTCTTCCACCATAGCGGCGGGGTGAAGGATTTCGTTCGCTACTTAAACAAGACGCGGGGCGTCTTGAACCCCGACCCGATATACATTGCGCAACAGCAGGGCGGCGTGTGGGTGGAGGCAGCACTGCAGTACCACGATGGCTATCTTGAAAATATCTTTTCGTACGCAAATACCATAAGGACAGTTGACGGCGGTACGCACGAGGCCGGTTTCAAGGCTGCATTGACCCGGGTGGTCAACGAGTATGCCAAAAAGCACGGCCAGTTAAAAAACGAGCAGCCGCTTGGGGGAGAGGATATCCGGGAGGGGCTGACAGCGGTCATAAGCGTCAAGGTGCCGGAACCACAATTTGAAGGGCAGACGAAGACTAAATTGGGCAATACCGAGGTGAGGAGTATCACTGACGCTGTAATATCGAACGGCCTGAGCATCTTTCTTGAAGAGAATCCGGCGCTTGCTCGCCGGGTTGTAGAGAAGGCAATCTCCGCCGCGCATGCCCGGGAAGCTGCCCGTAAGGCGCGCGAATTAACCAGGCGCAAGAGCCTTTTAGAGAATACTGCCCTGCCGGGTAAATTGGCGGATTGTTCGGAGCGAAATCCGGAATTTAGTGAGCTGCATATTGTAGAGGGTGATTCAGCGGGCGGGTCGGCAAAACAGGGCCGCGACAGGCGTTATCAGGCGATACTGCCTCTGCGTGGTAAAATTATTAATGTGGAAAAGGCACGCTTCGACAAGCTTTTGGCCAATGAAGAAATCAGAGCGCTGATCACAGCGCTCGGGACAGGCATCGGTGAGGAGTTTGATCTGGCCAAGGCGCGGTACCACAAGCTGATAATGATGACGGACGCAGACGTAGACGGATCGCATATCCGTACGCTACTGCTAACCTTCTTTTACCGGTATATGCGTCCGCTGATCGAAGCAGGGTACGTATACATAGCCCAGCCCCCGCTATACAGAGTGAGAAAAGGGAAGGAGCTGTTTTACGTCTACAACGATACTGAGCTTGAAGAGTTGTTGCAGCGGGTGGGACGAAACGGCGTTGCGATCCAGCGTTACAAAGGCTTAGGGGAGATGAACCCCGAGCAGTTGTGGGAAACTACCATGAACCCCGAGCACCGGGTAATCCTCCAGGTCCACTTAGCCGATGCAGTGGCCGCGGATCAGCTCTTCAGCACTTTAATGGGGGATACGGTAGAACCAAGGCGGGAATTCATCCAACAGTACGCCAGGCAGGTACGAAACCTGGACGTATAACAGCTCCTCACTTCTGTTATTATTCAAATCGAGGCTTGGCGGGTCCGGCAAGACTCGGAGGATTAAACAAGAAGAGTAAAAAAGGGGGCGGGAACCCAGAGACAGATTCACGGCGTACGTGAAGGGAGTTTAACGATAGTGGG
>DTYU01000232.1 GCA_012961725.1 Desulfotomaculum sp. | reverse complement strand
GACCGGGCCCTCTCCTTTTCTGCGGTAATAGGTCCCGAGCGCCTGCCCCAATGCCTTAACGACGTCGTCGGTGAGGTTCCGGTCGGCCACCCCCCGAATGTCATACGCCCGGAAGATGTGGGGATTAAACCGCATCGTTGTACCCCGCTTCCTTCAGCGCCGCCACCAGCCGCTTGATCTCCTGGGCGCGCTCCTTCGCGCAGACCAAGAGCCGCCCGTCCTCTTCCACGATGACTAAGTCGCGGACTCCCAGTGCAGCGACCACGTGGTTAGAGGCCCGCACAACACACCCGGAGCTTTCCAGCAACACGCCGGCACCCTCGATCACGTTACCCTGCCCGTCCTGTCTGCCGCTGTAACGCGCCCAGGCCGGCCAGGTGCCGACGTCGTCCCAGCCGAAGTCGGCCGGCAGCACCAGTACGTTTCTCGCCCGCTCCATCACCCCGTAGTCGATGGAGATGCGGGGGAGGGAGGGGTATACGCTGGCGATTGCGTCCGCCTCTTTCTCCGTGCCGATTGCGCCACCGATTTGCGCAAGCCCCCGCGCAAGCTCAGGTAAGTGTTCCTCAAGCAGACGGCGGATCACCTTTACTCGCCAGATGAAGATGCCGCTGTTCCAGAAGTACTTGCCGCTGGCCAAGAAGCGGCGCGCCTTCATGCCGTCCGGTTTCTCTGTGAAGCGCAGCGCCCGGTAGACGGCCAGGCTCCCGACCGTCCGCAGCACCTCGCCTCGCTGGACGTAGCCGTAACCCGTTTCCGGCCGCGTCGGCGTTATCCCGAGCGTGACTAACCACTCGCCGCTCTGCGCCGTCTCCACCGCCGTCTCCAGCACGCGCCGGAAGCGCGCCGTATCGGCGATGTAGTGATCGGCCGGCAGGACCGCCATCACGCCTTCGGGGTCGCGGTGCGCGAGGTAGGCGGCTGCCAGCCCCACCGCCGCGGCCGTGTCCCTGCCGCACGGCTCCTCAATCACGTTTGCCGCCGGTACTTCCGGCACCTGCTCGTTCACCAAACTGCCGTACCCGCGTGCGGTGATGACGTATGTGTCGCGGGGATCCACGAAACCGGCCAGCCTCCCAACCGTCTGCTGGAGCATCGTCTGCTCACCGATGAGGCTTAAGAACTGCTTCGGCCGCTCCTTGGAGCTCACCGGCCAGAAGCGTTCCCCGCCGCCGCCGGCCAAGATTACGGCGAAAATGACTCCCGCCATACCTTTCCCTCCCGCGTCCCAGAGACCTGGCTCAGCTAAATTTCTTCTACTTGTTTCTTCGCAATCCCTTCCGGAATGTTTAAGTGACCGTTTCCTAAGGTGGCCGCGCCTTTATCACCAGAAGCAAAACGGCGGATAGATCAAGGACTGTGCACCGGCTAACATAATCAGTTGCGCCGGGGCATAAGCCGTCGTCAGGAAAGACGTCTTCCACGTAATCAAGGAACGCCCAGCAGCTTCCTAAGTGGCTCACGGAGTTCTAAAGGAATGGCGACGCTGGGAACGCCGGCGTGCCTCGCCCGCTTCCCGCTTAGCACCGTCCTACCTACCACGGCGAGTACGCGCGACCAGAGGCCTCCCAGGGTTGAAGCCGGCTCCTGCTCGTGCCAGAAGTAACCGTCACCAGCCATGGAACCGAACTCTTGGATGACTGGGTCGAGTGTGCTCCAGCCGCCCCGCTTCAGCAAGTAGCGCAGGAGTTCGCGCTCATCCTCGCGGAGATCCTGCGCCACCCTACTTAGGTTGGCAGGGTTGGTGAGAAAGGCCCGCAACTGCTTCTCCCGTTCCCGGCGACGTCTTGCGGGCTCGAGACCCAAGCGGCGGCAGGCGCAGTCAAGCCAGAGGGCGGGTGTGTGTCTCAGCGCGCGGGCGAGGGTAACGTTGACGGGAATCTGTTTCTCCTCTACTTCTTCCCGCCAGTTTTCCTCGTGTATCTGCCTCAGCTCGTCGGGAGAGAGGAGGAGCTGTTCTTCGCGGACAAGTTCCCTCACCAACAGCCCTATTTTCGCCACGAACTCGTCGTCCAAATCTGTGGGATCGATCTCTTCGAGGTACTGGCGCGCCTTGTTGGTGTCTCCCATCTGCAGCATCAGCGCGGCCAAGTTGAAAAGCACGACCGGATCCTCCGGCGCGATCTGTCTCAAGGCCTTCATCAGTTCGAGTGATCGTTCAAACTCTCCCTGCTCGCGCAGGAGGTTGGCCAACGTCATCATCGCCGGCGGGTAAAACCTGCCATGCTCCTCCAGTTCTTCCAAGAGTGCGACCGCCTCCTCCGGCTTGCCGCTGTCCCGCAGGCTTTTTGCCCGGGCGACGATTCTATCGAGTTCCTCATCAGGCTCCAAGATGACGGGAATCTCCGCGAACGTCACCGTGCGCCGCTCCCCGTCGACCACCATTTCGATTGGCTGGTCCTGTCGGAGTATACCCCTTTTCACCAGGGCGTTGGCGGCGGTTATCTTGAGGGATAGCGGCAGACTCGGGTGATCCAAAATATGTCGTCCCAGCCCCTCTCCCCATTCTTCGCCGTAGTGCACCAGGGCGAAAAGGCCCTGTTCTGTGTTGTCGGTCATATCGTCAAATGTCCACGCCAAGAGGAAGAGCCGCATGAAGCTGTCCCCGACGCATTCCCGGCGTGCATCTTCGCTTTGTTTTGCTTCGGTCAGCATTTGGTTTACTTTCTCTGTTGGGTAAAAATCGTAGCCGATCTCAAAAGGCGGCACCGTACCGCGCTCCAGCAAAAGCGCCACCCGCTGCATGTCGAGGAACAGCTCGCTCACGTGGCCAAGCCCGGCCCAGAGCGAGGCTGCCCGCTTGTACCGCCCGGTGTTGAAACAGGCCACGCCGGCCATGAATCTGTTCTCCCAGGAGACATGGTACTCCTCCCACCGCCGATAGAGTTCAAAAACGTACCGGTGCTCTCCCAGGTCGGCCGCCGCCTGCATGATCGACACCGTATACTCGCAGAAGGAAGCCAGGCTCTGATCGAGTTCGCGCCGGCGTGCCTTGGCCAGCCCTTCGTCGAAGGCGCACACGGCTTGCCCGAGCCAGTGGCGGGCCGACTCTTTCTCCTGCAGTGCGCCATAGATCCTGGCCGCCAGGGCATAGGTAAAGGGGTTGCCTCTCCCTTTTTCTTGCAGGAGCGGCTCAAGACTCTGAAGGGCTTGGCGTGGCTCACCGGCCATGAATTCCGCAAAAGCCAGATTGTTGCGGTGAGGTATGGTCTCCTCGTAGCCCAGTGCCTCCCGGAAGGCAGCCGCCGCCCCGTGGAAATCACGCCGTCCGAGCAGCTCTTTTCCTCTTTTATCGAGCATCGCTGCTATTTCTTTCGGCATCTTTTGTCTCCTACAGTGCCGCAAAGACTTCTGCTGCTTCGACCGCAAACTCTGCCAGGAGCAATGAACTGACCTTCCCTTTCCCTTGCACCCTCTGGTGAAGGCCCAAACCGCCGTCTTGGCCAGTGTAGACCTCAATACTCTTATCTTCCGGATCCACGATCCAGTACTCCTTCACGCCGTGTTTGGCATAGATGCGGGCTTTGCTTTTTAAGTCATAATATGCCGTGGACGGAGAGAGCACCTCCATAACCACGTCAGGCGGTCCCGCTACCCGTGCGGGTTCGATGATGGAAAGCCTCTCCCGGCTGATGAAAATGATATCTGGCTGGTACGTCTCCCTTTCTTCTAAATAGACGTCAACAGGGGCAACCAGCACCTGTCCTGCTTTTTCTTTCGCATTGTACTCAAGGAGTCTCTCGACTAAACGGATGACGACCACCTGGTGAAAGGTGCCGGGGGCAGGGGTCATAATCAGCTTACCTCCAATCAGTTGGTAAGGGGCACCCTCTGGCAGTAGTGCATAATCCCTATATGTATAGCTCTCTTTCACAGGAATGCCAATCTTTTCAAGCGACAATTCTAGATTCCCCACGTTTGTTGCCTCCTCGATGTTTTCCAGCAAGATCTTATCATATCTGTCACGGGCACGGGAGCACTTTTTCCTCGGGCCACGGTGTAAAACTACCTACTGGTCGCGACGCTCCTCAAGCCCCCAAGAT
>DTYU01000231.1 GCA_012961725.1 Desulfotomaculum sp. | reverse complement strand
TTTATCAACTGCTCGTCCACTACAAGGACGGTGAGGTCTCTCTTCTTTACTCCCTCCCTTAGCTCCTGCAATATTCCTACAGTAACTTTACACTAACTGAAAATGATTGTATTGTTTATCCGTAGTTGTGCGTTCCTTTGACCACCTTGACATTTAGTTTGTTCGTTATCTTCTGCGCCAGTTCATCCATATCTATGTAAGGACACGCGGGCCATGCCTTGACCATACACGTCGAGAGATGCACAGCGTCGAAATCGGCCTTCTCTTTGGTACACCCGATGTTGGCAATCAACTCCCTTCCCGGGCAGTCACACGAAAGAAAGCCAACCACTCTGACATCGTCGTACCCAGCAAACTCTCCTTCCCGCTTGTTGGCCGCCGAAAAGCACTTCCACTCCCCTGGACAGGCATACCCTCCGGCCGCATAGCGGCCACAGTATACTATCAGCACGTTCATGAACAGAAACCTCCCTTAAGAATCTTTCAATCTTAAAATTACAGGGACACAATACTAAATTATCAGCTCCGACCATTTGGGAGGCGGGATGTGAGAAGTTGGATGTGAGATTTACTTGAAGAATTGGCCGCAGGCCAATTCCAACACAGATTCCCACCTCTAACCCCACACTTCTCACTTCCCAATCTCCCGGCAAACGCCGCCTGTATTCATCGGGAACGAACGTTCTCTGCGAAACTCCTTCTTATTACGGACCAACCTCCTTTCTTTCTAAGATTTTGTTTATTCGTGACAAAGGGAACATGAAAGAAACCCTCCAAGACCGGTTGAGCCAAATGATGGGTGTCTGGTGGAGCCCAGAGATTTCCCGCCTTTCTCATATTTTCTATGTGACTCTATATTCCTGCTGAATTTGGCATAATTTTTGCGGTCCCAGGGTTTTTTCAGCGATCCTATCTGAGAATTCTTTAAAGCGGTTCTATTGACTGGTTGAAAAATCTGGTGCTATAATTTTCACGATATCGCTTGTCTCAGTGGCAGGCGGACCAAAGGAGGTGCAAAGAAGGTGCCGAAGGTAAGCAAGCTGGTTATTGTCGGCTGTGCAGGCATGGGAGGACCCGCAGCGATGATGACAAAGCGGATGGACCCCACGGTGGATGTGACATTGATAAGGGAGGAGAGGCATTTCTTAACGAGATGTGCGGTTCCTTATATCTCAGTTGAGCAGGCAACGGTTGAGGCTTCGGTCAAGGATGACGGGATGTTTCACGCCGCTGGCATAAAACTGGTCAGTTCGCCTGCAACGGGGATTGACAGGAAGGAAAAGACCGTTACGACCGCTGATGGTGCTGTTTACCCCTACGATAAGGTTATTTTGGCAACCGGAGGCAAAGCTATCGTTCCCGAAATTCCGGGCGTAGATCTTGAAGGCGTCTTCACGGTCCGCTGGAGTAACGACGCCGTAAACATCCGAAACTGGATGGCAGAAAAAGGAGTGAGAAGCGCCGTTGTTTACGGTGCAGGGGCGGTTGGGTTGGAGATGGCTTCGCTTATCGCCCAGAAAGGGGTAAAGGTTACAATTGTCGTAAGGTCGTATATCGCTAGGGCGGCGGGTCTCGACCCGGACATGAGTGGAGAACTGCAGAGATATTTTGAGGACAGAGGGCTCATTATCAGGTCAGGAGAAGTAGTAACAAAGATTATGGGAGAAAAGGAAGTACAGGCCGTCGAACTCTCCTCGGGTGAAAAAATCGATGCAGGTATGGTTATTATAGCATTAGGTGTGCGTCCGCGCGCCGAACTTGCGGAAGCGGCAGGACTTGAAATGGGAAAATACGGCTTAGCCGTGAACGAGTATCTTCAGACATCTGATCCAGACATCTATGCAGGCGGCGACCTGATCGAGTATGAAAGCGAAATTACCAGAAAACCCATACTCGGACAGATACGGCCAAATGCGGTTATCGGCGGCAGAATTGCTGCAAAAAACATCCTGGGCTATGGAATAAAGTTCCCACGCTTGCTGAACAGTTTCGCAGCAAAGTTGATGGAGAAGTCGTTCGCTTCGGTTGGCATTACAGAGGCGGCAGCGAAAAAAGAAGGGATTGACGTTTTCGCTGCAAAGAAGAGTGCAAAGAGCAAGCATGTGATGATCGAAGGCGGAAAACCATACACCGTCAAGTTGCTATTTGACAGGAATACGAAAAGGGTCATCGGGGCACAGATAGTCGCTGATGATGAACGCTCCGTCCGGTATATTGACGCGATTGCGCTCGCAATACGAAACGGATGGACCGCTTTGGATTTGACAACGCTAAGGTGCGCGGGGCAACCCGAGTTGTCTCCGGAGCCGAGTGCAGAGCCTATTGCGTTAGCCGCGGAAGACGCATTCAAGGAGCTGTATCCCCTCCCAAGTTAATACGGAAAGAAACATTCTCGGTTGGCAGAAACGATGGATTATGCTGCCGTTGTTAGTTTGGGGCAAGTGGGCCACGAGCACTCCGGAAAGGGGTTTACGAATCATTTTTGGGATAGAAAGGGGGTTTGTCTGGGGGTCTTGTGAAAATTGTCACAAAAAAAGATTGGAGGTGATTATGGATCATGGCAAAGATTACCCAAGAAATGAAGGATGTAATTGAAAAAACCAGGGGATGGGCGTTTGCCACTGCCACAAAGGACGGAATACCCAACGTGGCCCCCATTCACTTTGTGAAGCTGATTTCGGATGACGAGATTATGTTTGTAGACATCTTTATGAGAAAGACCTTGGAAAACCTAAAGAATAATCCTACTGTGGCAGTCTCAGTCTGGGATTGGGACGCCAAGCCGAGAAAAGGATACCAGTTTAAGGGAGATGCAAGGGTTGAGACCTCAGGCAGGTTGTTCGATGACGGGGTTACAATGGTAAAGGCCGAGAAGCCGGAGTTAGACCCAAAGGGAGTAGTCATTGTAAAGGTAAAATCCATCTATCATACCAGCCCTGGCCCGGACGCAGGGAAGGAAGTGACGTGAGCGCCTTCACCGAACCGGAGAGATCCTGTTCGAAACGGCGGTTGCAGCGAAAAGCAGCCGCCGTTATTGCTCAAATTCCCGGCGCAAGCTTGTAAGTTTTCGCGTAATTCCGCCAACAATTTCCTGCAGCCAATCGTTCCGGGATAATAATTTAGTATGGTGTCCCCGTATTTATCGGGGGAGGGGTACCGGTATGGAGTGTAAGATTTGCGGCGCAGATAAGGCGGCCAAACTCCTACGGATATGCGGCGCCTGCCTGAAAAAGCAGCCCGAGGACGCCCGGGCTGCCGTGGAAGCGGCGCACCGGCGAAGCCGCAGGCCTCTCCCGGGTACGCCGCCCAAGACGCCGGGAGGAATCGTCTGTCAGGTGTGCGCCAACAACTGCCGGCTGGCGCCGGATGAGGCAAGCTTTTGCGGTCTCAGGGTTAACAGGGAGGGACGCCTTAGACACTTGGCGGGAACGGCGAGGAGAGGGGTTGCTTCCTGGTACCACGACCCGCTTCCCACGAACTGTGTCGCCGACTGGGTTTGCCCGGCGGGAAGCAGCAGCGGTTACCCGCGGTATTCGTACCGGCCTGGGGTAGAGCACGGATACTATAACCTTGCTGTTTTCTTAGGCGGCTGCTCCTTCGACTGCCTTTTCTGCCAGAACCGGCAGTACCACGAGATGGCGGTCTCCCTTGAACCTCTGGTCAAGCCGGAAGAGCTTGCCGCGGCAATACGGAAGGACACCGCCTGTATCTGTTATTTCGGCGGGGACCCGTCGCCGCAGGTGCCGTTTGCCTTAAAGGCGGCAAGGCTGGCGGTGGAGAGGGCCCGGGGAAGGGTCTTGCGGGTCTGCTGGGAGACGAACGGCAACATCAACCCGCGCCTGTTAGGGGCGGTGGCGGAGCTTTCGCTCGCGTCCGGGGGCTGCGTCAAGTTCGACCTGAAATGTTACAATGACGATCTGCACCGCGCCTTAACGGGAGTCAGCAACAGGCAAACCCTCGCCAACTTCTCCTTTCTTGCGGAGTTGGCCTTGAAGCGTCCAGACCCGCCTTTTCTGATTGCCAGCACCTTGTTAGTGCCGGGCTATGTGGACACGGAGGAGGTGGCGGCCGTCGCTAAGTTCATTGCCGGCCTCGACCCTCAGATACCGTACTCACTCCTCGCCTTCTATCCCCAGCACCTTATGCATGATTTGCCTTGTACATCCCGTGCGGATGCCGAGGCCTGCCGGCAGGCGGCGCTGGACGCCGGCCTTAAACGGGTCAGGCTCGGCAACATTCACCTTTTGCGTTGAAAAAACGTTATCACCCGGGGAACAAAAAGGCCCTCCCCGGAAGAGAAGGGCCTGCGGAGATTGCCCTGAACAAGCTTTCCTTCTATTCGGCCTCAATCAGCCTCACGCGCTCAAAGGCGTATTCTTCACCCTTTTTGACCACTGCCCAGAGTTCATAGACGCCGCTTATGCGGTCACCCTGTCCGTCAAAGGTCAGCCTGCCGCTCACACCCTCGTAATCCCTTCCGAGAGACAAGAGCGCCTCGCGGACCTTGGCCGGGTCGTCGGTACCGGTTTTCGCACAGGCATCGAGAATCAGTTTCGTGGCGTCGTAAATCGTGTCGCAGAAGACCTCCGGCTCGGTGTTGAACTTTGCCAGGTAGGCCTGCCGGAACTCCTCATACTTGCCGCCCTCCGGGGATGCCGGACGGGTGCCGACCATCGCCTTGGCCATGAACTCGGCTGCGGCCTTGGTGGCGAACATGCCGGTGCCGTAAACGCCGTCACAGCCGATCCAGCGCATCTTATCGAGACCGAGGTTTAAGGCCTGCTGGTAGATGACGCGGCCGTCATCGTTAAAACCGATGTGGAAGACGCCGTCCGGGTTGAGATTCTTAATCTGGGTCAGTTCGGTGAGGTAATCCTTCTTTGCCGGGTCGTACTTGATGACGGTAAGGACTTCAGCCTCCCCGCCCAGCGCGGACTCGATCACCTTGGCCAGGCCCGTGCCGTAAGGATTGTCCATCGCCAGGATGACCGCCTTTTTGAGCCCTTCGTCCAAAGCGATCTTAGCCATGACCTTCCCCTGGAAGGTGTCGCTCGGGCAGGTGCGGAAATAGTAGTCCCGCCAGGGCTGCCCGGTCAGCTCCGGCGAGGTGGCCGACGGCGAAACGAGCAGCACCTTCCTTTCGGCGACGTAGGGTCCACAGGTCATGGACGCACCCGAGGTCATACTGCCGATGATCAGCTTAACGTCATTAAGCTCGACAAGCTTCTTAATCGCGGTAAGACAGGTCGCGGGATCGGTCGCGTCGTCTTCCTGATAGAGCTTTACTTGCCTGCCGTTCACGCCACCCGCGTCGTTGACCTCTTCAACCGCAAGCTCAACCGCCTTTGCCATCTTTTCTCCCACAATTTTTAGCCACACCCGTTTGAATTACGCAAGGCTCTGGCACCAAAGGAGTGTGAAATGGCTCTAATGCACAGAATCGAACACACACACGACGCGCTGGCCTGGGAAGGGGACATGCCGACCCAGGGCCGGTACACCGCCGGCATCGCCGGGGAGAAGTTCTTCCGTGAGATCCAGGAGAACGGCAAGTTCCTGGGCACCGTCTGCCCGACCTGCGGTATCACCTACGTCCCGCCCCGCCTCTACTGCGAGCGGTGCTTCGCCCACCTGGAGGAGTGGGTGGAGGTGCCGTCCACCGGCCGGGTGCACACCTTCACCGTCGTCCACCTAGACCTGGACGGGGAGCCGCTGGAGAAGCCACGAGTGATGGCCTTCGTGCACCTGGACGGCACCGACGGCGGCCTGGTGCACTACCTGGGTGAGGTGCAATCCGATCAGGTCCACATTGGGATGTCCGTCGAGGCGGTTTTCAAGGACAAGGCGGAGCGCAAGGGAAGCATCCTGGACATCGTGTATTTCAAGCCGGTATGACGCGGATGGCAGGACGGTAACGGATAAATGGATAGCGGACGGGGCGGCGGGTCCGTGAGTGGAACTCTACCGCAGCCCGTCGCCCCGTCTGCAGGCCTCTTTGGAGCACACATGGCTATTCTCATCTCCACGGGCATCAGGGGAAGGCCAGCGGAGAAGATCGCCGAGGAACTTGTGGAACGGTTCGGCTCCCTTTTACGCGCCGCAGGCGGCTAGAGGAAAGCCTGGCATGGCTCCCGTGACGACAGGCCAGTGGGCTGAGTTTGGCCCAAATTCGCCATTCGCCACTCGCGATTCGCAAGTGGTACGAAGGAGAGCACAAATGGAACGCCTCGAGTACGGAGG
>DTYU01000230.1 GCA_012961725.1 Desulfotomaculum sp. | reverse complement strand
CCTGTTCCGGGCGCCCGCCGGCTGTCGAGAAAGCTTTGTAGAATGAGAACGGCTGCCAATTTGTCGATTATCCGACGGCGTTTTTCCCGTCTGATATCAGCCTTAATCAGGTATCGTTCTGCGGCGCTGGTAGTGAAGCGCTCATCCCAAAAGGTCACCTTGAGGCCCCTGCTTTCAAGTACGGAAGCGAAATCAGCGACCTTTCGCGCCTGCGGCCCCATGCCGCCATTGAGCCCACGCGGAAAACCCACAACGACTTCCCGGATACCGTACTTGTTAACAAGCGCCTCGAGCCGCGCAACATCATCACTTAATTTTCCCCTTTTCAAGACTCCTAACCCCTGGGCAGTAATCCCAAGCGGGTCACTGACCGCCAGCCCTATCCGCCGCTCACCCACATCAAGTCCAAGCACCCTCACCGAATCACCCTTACCTTCACAATAACGCCAGAGACGAAAGCCTCTGGCAGACAAAGTTTGCGTGCTTGCTAAAGAACCCATAAGGACGATTTCGTTTCACTGTCATTTTCACCTGGCAATGAGCCGACGTCTGTGACAGTAATCTGCCTCAATCCCGCCTTCAATACCCCTGGTACCTTACCCCTTCCTTTTCAAGGTAAGCCCTGACGAACTCTTCCAAGAGTTCGTCCCGCTCCAGGCGGCGGATCAGGTTGCGGGCGTTTTGGTAACTGGTTATATAAGCAGGATCCCCCGAAAGCAAATAGCCGACGAGCTGATTTATTGGGTTGTACCCCTTCTCTTTGAGCGCCGTGACGACTACAGATACGATGTCCCGGATGGTTTGCGGCTCCTCTTTCTTGACCTGAAACATCACGGTCTTTTCACCGGACCCGGCGTCTTCCATAGATACCCTCCCCGCAACCCTTTTCGAGCCCTATATCCTTAAGATTATATTTCACTCCCTCAGTCAACTTTCCTCTTAAATGGAAAGATTTTTTCTAATTTAATGCATCGGACGGGAGGACAGCTTCTCTTTTATTATTATCTCTCCGGTTCGCAGGGCCTCGTCGAGCCGCGCCGGGTTTTTACCCCCGGCCTGCGCCAGGTCGGGCCGTCCCCCGCCGCCGCCGCCAACGACCCGCGCCACTTCCTTTATCAGAGAGCCGGCGTTCAGCCCCCGCGGCATCAGATCCTCCGTCACCGCGGCAACAAGATTGACCTTGTCATCGACCACGCTTCCGAGGATGACGACTCCCGAACCCAGCCGCTCCCGCAATATGTCCGTCAAGCCGCGGAGCCTCGCCATGTCGGAGGCGCTGACCCGCGCGACCAGTACCTTAACGCCTTCAACAACCTGAGCCTTATCCAAAAGCGCCAACACCTCACCGGCAGCCAACTTATCCTTGAGCACCTCGTTTTCCCGCGTCAGCTCCCTGAGCTGGTCCCCGAGCGCCTTCACCAGCGAAGAAAGGTTGCGCGGCGGTGCCTTTAAGATTAGAGCCAACTGCCGGTAATCGTCGATTATGGCGTTGACAAAGGCCAGCGCCGCCTCTCCGGTAACCGCTTCAATCCGTCTTATTCCGGAAGCGACGCTCCCCTCAGATACAACCTTAAACAGGCCTGCTTCGGCAGTGCTCCTCAAGTGCGTTCCCCCGCAAAGCTCAAGGCTGAACTCCCCTATTCTTACCACACGCACCCTCTCCGGGTACTTCTCACCGAAAAGGGCGATCGCTCCCATCTCTTTGGCTTCGTTAAACGCGGCTTCAAACGCCTCCACCGGGATGGCGGCAAGAACGGCCTGATTGACCATTGTCTCTACGCGCTGCAGCTCCGCAGCAGTCAGCGCCTGATAGTGGGTGAAGTCGAAGCGCAGCCGGTCCGGCGCCACCAACGAGCCGGCCTGCCTAACGTGGGGCCCCAGCACAAGCCTCAGTGACTGGTGTAACAGATGGGTTGCAGTATGGTTACGGGCTATCTGCAGGCGGCGGGCGGCATCCACGGAAGCCGTTACCACCGCGTTTTCCGCAAGCGTTCCTTCAGCGATCTTTATCCGATGTACGATGACGTCTTCAACCGGACGGTCGACGTGCACCACTTCCGCCCTGAGGCCGGGCGCCGTTAGCATCCCCGTGTCGCTCACCTGGCCGCCCGCCTCGGCGTAAAAGGGAGTGGAATCAAGCACCGCCTCCACCGTATCTCCCGCTTTAGCGCTTTTGACCCTTTTGCCCTCCTGCGCAAGAAATACCACCTTAGCCGGCCCCTCTAAGGCATAGTAGCCGATAAACCGGGACTTTTCCCCTTTCTTTCTTATTTCACGGTATAACCGCTCCCGCTCTCCGAGATACTCTGCCGTCTCGCGCGCCTGCCGCGCGCGCTCGCGCTGGGAGTCCATCGCCGCCGAGAACCCTTCACGGTCCACACTCAAGCCGTGCTCGGCACAAATCTCCTCCGTAAGCTCGAGGGGGAAACCGTACGTGTCGTAGAGCCTGAAAGCCGCCGCGCCGGAAAGAGTTTTTCCCTTTGCCGCTTGAGCCTCTGCAATCAGACGGTTAAGGATTTCGGTGCCCTGGGCGAGCGTCTCCAAGAAGCGCTCCTCCTCGGTCTTGATCACCCGCAGGATGTGCCTTTGATTTTTCACAAGTTCCGGGTACACGTCGCCCATCTTTTCGACCACCCGGCCTGCCATCCCGCTGAGAAAAGGCTCACCGACCCCGAAAAGCACCCCGTAGCGGACCGCCCGCCGCAGCAGGCGCCGGATGACGTAACCCCGGCCCTCGTTTGAAGGCAGGGCCCCGTCGGCGATCGCAAAGGTCACCGCCCTTACGTGGTCAGCGATTACCCGCACAGCCATTTCTTCTCTCTTGCCGGAACCGTAATTAACTTTCAGCGCCCCGGCGATCTCTTGGATCAAATCACTGAAAAGATCGGTTTCGAAGCCCGATTTCACCCCTTGCAGCACCGCCGCCACTCTTTCCAGCCCCATCCCGGTATCGATCCCCTTGTTTTCAAGGCGGCTATAGCTGCCGGCCTCGTCCCGGTAAAACTGGATAAAGACCAGGTTCCAGATCTCCAAGAAGCGGTCGCAATCGCACCCGGGAGCGCAGCCTGGCCCGCACGAGTACTCCGGACCGCAGTCGAAGTGGATCTCCGAACAAGGCCCGCATGGACCCGCGCCTATTTCCCAAAAATTGGTGTCTTTACCCAACCGAACAATCCGGTCTTCCGGTACACCTACTTTGCACCAAAGCGAGTAGGCCTCGTCGTCATCAACGTAGACCGAGATCCACAGCCGCCCCGGGTCGATGCCCAAATCCCTACTTACCAGCTCCCATGCCCAGGGGATCGCCTCTTCTTTGAAATAGTCGCCAAAGGAAAAATTGCCTAACATCTCGAAAAAAGTGAGGTGACGTGAAGTCCTGCCGACCGAGTCGATATCCAGAGTCCGCAAACATTTCTGGCAGGTAGCGATACGGCGGTGCTCCGGAGTCGCCGTCCCCGTGAAGTAAGGTTTGAACGGTACCATTCCCGCTGCCGTCCAGAGCAAGCTCGGATCGCGCGCGGGTATCAGCGAAGCACTCGGCAGGATAGCGTGTCCGTTTTTTTCAAAGAAATCAAGGAACCGCCGGCGGATCTCTTTCCCCTGCACTGATGACATACCCCCGCTATCGTCTTACGCGTCTAATCTCATTTGTCACTTTGCGTCTTGCATTGAGTGCGTATCTTGCGCCGTAAGCTCTGGCCTTGGGCGCCTCTTTTGTAGGTTGTCTTAATCGTAATCGGGCACTCGAGGTTTGTCCTTTATCGTCTTTTGTCGCTTCATTATATAGTAGGTTTTGCAGAAGGGTCAAGCAGGCGCCTCACGCCGGGAATCTGTAAACTCTTTTAATTTGAAGGCTGTTTTTTTGCAGGAGACTGAAATCGTTTTCCGAATCTATCTGTTTTAGTATCGAGATTGAAGGTGAAACCGTGTTTACAATCAAGGTGGAAAAAAGGGGAGAACATGAGGATTTTCGTTACGAAGACGTGGGCAGGAGCGCCCGCGTCGTCCACGAGGACTGCGGCGGAGACGACGTTAAATGGGAGCTTCCAGAGGAGTGCGGCTGCCCGTGGACCTTCTATTGCCGAAAGTGCGGTACACAAACCGATGTGCCCTCAATACTGGATGCCAAACTGAAGATTGTGCAAACGGCAATCGACGGTGAAGAAAGGAATATCTGCAAAGAAATAAGGGTCATCACGCTGGAATGACCCGCTTACATACCGCTTCGCCGCAAAAGCCAAATGAAATTGTCTTTGGGTTCAGCCGCTTTGAAGATTTTGCATTTTGATATTCGCAATTTCCAATTTGCATTGAGCGACGGTCTGTTTTACGCTCAGGAAATTGCCCGGCACGCAACTTCGTGAATACAAGATGCTCTTAGTGGTCGTGGTCGTGCTCCTCCTCGTGGTGGTCGTGGTCGGTGTGTACCTCGCCGTGCTCACCGCCGGCATGCGTGTGTTCGTGGCTGTGCGTTATCGGCGGGTGGGTGTGCTCGTGCTCATGAACCAGCTCGCCATGCCGGTGCGGGTGCGAGTGCGTGTACCCGGGGTGGGTGTGCTCGTGTTCGTGGGTCTTTTCACCCGGCTTCCAATGGGGCATAGATCTACCTCCTTCCTGGAAGTTTTGCCGCCGTCCATCGGCGGCTATCCTGTGTAGTAATAATACAAGAACTCCAGCAAAAAAACAATCGCTAATATGAGTGCCGGATGCACTCCGGCTGACGATTTCGTGCTAAACCTTAGCACCTCCCCCGCGGCCCTCAAGGGGAAAAGAAATAACCGAGTGCGGCTAAAGCCGCCACAGCCAGTATCAGTACAATAACCTTCCAGCTCACGCTTCTACACCTCCCAAAATTTCGGGGACACAATACTAAATTATTTTCCGGCCACTTCTCACTTCTCGCTATCCTGCCACTCACCTATGATCTTTACCCCAGAGCTTGTCCCGATCCGGTTCGCTCCTGCCGCGATCATCCGCAGCGCTGTGCCCAGGTCCCGGATTCCTCCCGACGCCTTCACTCCCATGACATCCCCCACCGCCTGCCTTATCAGCCGGACGTCTTCAACTGTCGCCCCGCCCGGCCCGAAACCGGTGGAGGTCTTGATAAAATCAGCCCCCTGGTCCGCGGCGATCCGGCAGCCCAAAAGCTTCTCGTCGTCCGTCAAGAGTGCGGTCTCTAAGATCACTTTAATTGTCGCGTCGCGCTGGATGCTTCGTGCGGCTGCAACCACCTCTTTCAGTTCGCTTTGCAAGTAAGCGATATCGCCCTCCTTCAAAGCCCCCAGGTTTATGACCAGATCGAATTCAACCGCCCCGTCGGCGGCCGCCTCTTTTGCCTCGGCCGCCTTACCGAGGATACTGGTCGCACCCAGAGGAAAGCCGATCACCGTACAGACCCTGACCGAAGACCCTTTGAGCGCTCGTACCGCCAACGCCACGTATGCCGGATTGACACAGACCGCGCCGAATCCGCACGCCACCGCTTCGCGACAGAGTTCCCTGATCTCCCCCCGGGTGGCATCCGCGCGCAGCAGCGTGTGGTCGATCATCCGGGCCAAGGCCTCGCGCATCAACTTGAATCCGCTCACCTTTCTGCTGCTATTCCTCCTCTCCCAAAGCAAGGGAGATCAGCCGTTCTACGAGTTCCCCGAAGGATATCCCTGCTGCGCGCGCAGAATCTGGGAACAGGCTCAGTTCGGTAAGCCCGGGAATCGTATTCACCTCGAGGACATAGGGCTGTGAATCGCTTCCGACCATGAAATCCACGCGGGAAAAGCCCCTGCAGCCGAGGAGTTTATAGACGGCAAGCGCGATCTCCGCCACATGCTTCTGGACTGTATCAGGGATCCGAGGGGGTATCAGGTGGTCGCTCATCCCCGGTGTATACTTGGCCTCCCAATCGTACACCCCCTTAGCCGAGGTTATTTCCAATAAAGGCAGCACCACCGGCCGGGTATTCCCCAACACCGACGCCGTTACCTCCGTGCCGCTAATAAACTCCTCCACCAGCACTGACGTATCGTAACGGAACGCCTCTCTGAGTGCCGGCGCAAGCTCTTCCTCCCTGCGGACGATGGTCATCCCCACCGAGGAGCCCTGCGTCGCGGGTTTGACTACCAGCGGCAAGCTGATCTCCTTTATCGCATCTGCCGTCAGTGAAGGGTCCCACGCCTCCGCGTTCAGGCTCAAGAAACGCGGTGTCGGCAGGCCCTCTGCAATGAGCAGCCGCTTCGTCGCCGTCTTATCCATGGCGAGAGCGCTTGACAGAACTCCCGAACCCGTATAAGGGATACCGATGATCTCAAGAAGGCCTTGGATGCTGCCGTCCTCCCCGCCCTTACCATGCAGGGCGATGAAAGCCACGTCAGCCCGCGCTGCCTGTAACCGCTGGGCTACATCCGGCCCGACATCGATCTTTACCGCGTCCCGGCCTCTTTCAACCAGCGCCCTGTAAACGGCTTCCCCGGATTTGAGCGATATCTCCCGCTCTGCCGACCGCCCGCCTAACAGTACGGCGACCCGCACAGACACACTCCTCCCGAAATAGATCTGCCGCTTTCATTGCTTTCTTTCTCAGTCTATTCTGTCTTACGCGGGAAAATCCCTTTCCTGCACGCCGAAAATCTCTCAACGGCTATAAATCCTCCGACACGGGGGAACCATATCACAAGAAGGAGGGACACCGTGCAGCAGCATAAACCCAAACTCAGCTTCTGGGTCATGACAATGGCTATTTTAGGTGCTTTTTCAGCCTGTCTTGCCGTAGGGTGCATCCCGGAAGCCGCCCGCAAACCGGTGCCGCGCCCAGAGATTCCCAAGGAGATCAGCCTGGGACCGGGCAAGGAACCTCGAATCAAGGTTTTTGATCTCGAAACCAAAACCATAAAAGAGATGCCGCTCGAGGAATATGTAACGAACGCCGTAGCCGGCGAGATGAAGAACTGGTTCCCGGCGGAGGCTTTAGCCGCGCAGGCCATTTTAGCGCGAACCTACACCCTTCGCTTCGTCCAGACGAAAAAACACTCTGCCATTAACCCAAAGGCCCATATCTCTACCTCCTTCGCAGAGGCGCAGGCCTGGAACCCCCGAAACGTCAATAATCGCGTACGCTGGGCGGTGCGTGCCACGCGGGGCAAGGTGCTCGTCCACGGCGGCCGGTACATAGACGCCTGGTTCCATGCACACGCGGGGGGCATGACCGCCACCGCCAAGGAGGGCCTGAACTACAAGCAGCCGGAACCGCCGTACACGCAGGTGGTGAGATCGGCCGAGGGACCGACCGCGCCGAAAGAGCTCAGCCGCTGGCGCGCCGTTTTCACCAAGCAGGAAGTCGCAAGCGCCTTCCAGAAACTCGGGGGCCAGCCGGGAGATTTTACCTCTATTACGGTTACCGAAAGGGGCCCGTCGGGCCGCGCAGTCCGAATCAAAGCCGGCGCTGCCGAGGCCAATGCCGCAGACCTGCGAACCGCGCTTGACAGCACCAGGATGAAATCCACCCTGCTCACAAGCGTGCGCGTCGAGGGCGGCAGAGTCGTTTTTGAAGGGAAGGGTTTCGGCCACGGAGTAGGCATGAGCCAGTGGGGAGCACTGGAGATGGCCCGCCGCGGAAAAAACGCCGAGGAGATCCTGAGACACTACTTTAAGCAGGTTGATATAGTCAAACTGTGGTAAAGGCGTTGGCTGCGGGAGCTGAAAGACGCAATCACCCGCCGATGCGAGACATCAGTCTGGAAACTGTCGGGGCCGCGTTCCGCTCCGATTTGCTTTTTATGGCCTCGGCCACCAGTCCCGAGAGTTCCTCCACTCCGGCGCCGCGGCGGAGCGGCCCTTTGATGTCGAATTCTCCTCCGCCGAAAAGGCAAGGCCGGAGTTTCCCTGCCGCCGTCAGGCGAAGCCGGTTGCAGTGCGCGCAGATGTGCCCGGTAACACCGCTGATGAAACCTACCGTTCCCGGCGCATCCCCGATGCGGCGATAGAGTGCCGGGCCGCTTCCGGCCGGTTTCCGCACTTCTGCTAAGGGTCCCAAACGGCTTTCGATCCGGTCCCGAACCCTAACGAGCGGGATAAATCCGCCACTGCCGATCCATTTCTTGGCCGGACCGAAGGGCATGAGTTCAATAAATCTCACGTGCAGAGGCAGTCTGAGGGTAAGCCGCGCAAGCTCTGTCACCTCGTCCTCGTTAAAACCTCTTATCACCACCGTATTCAGCTTCACCGGGTGCAGTTCGTACGCGAGGGCGGCATCGATTCCGCGCCAAACATCTGTCAGGTCACCGCCCCTGGTCAGCCAGTGATACCGCTCGGGCCTCAAGGTGTCGAGGCTGATATTCACCCGGCTAAGACCTGCCTCTTTCAACTCCCGTACACGGGAAGCCAGGTGCACACCGTTCGTGCTCAACGCCAGGTCATCGATCCCAGAAATCTCCCTCAGCATCGCCACGAGGCGGACTAATCCCTGGCGGACTAAGGGCTCACCGCCGGTCAGGCGCACCTTTCTTATCCCAACAAGCGTCGAAGCGCGAACCGCTTTGCAAATCTCTTCGAACCTTAAGATTTCGGCATGGGGCAGCAGCGGTATGCCTTCCGGGGGCAAGCAGTAGCGGCACCGGAGGTTGCACCGGTCGGTAACCGAGACCCGGAGGTAGTTTATCTCCCGCAGGCGGCCGTCCCTCAATTTGTCACTTCCCCCTCAACCTCGCACCTCGCACTTCCCAATTCGCCGGGGGACAACGAGCAGCAAGGCCGTTTTCAAGTCGTGATTTCGGCTTACCCTCTTTCTATTTCCATGCCAACGGGTAAAACCCTTTCTTGCACGGTTTGACTTCTTCAGTCCGTTTGTCTTACTGCGCTTCGCTTGTATTAGACACCCGCTTGTGTTATTTTATTCCTAAGAATACCGCATTTGAAGGGGGAATCGCGTTGACATTAGAAGCCGTGCGCGGGAAGACCAAGATCGTTATCACCCAAGGTGACATCACCCAGCAGGATACAGACGCGATCGTCAACGCCGCAAACCCGAGCCTCATGGGCGGCGGCGGGGTGGACGGCGCCATCCACCGGGCCGGCGGCCCCGCAATCCTCGAGGAATGCAAGCGGATAGTCGCCGAGAAGGGAACCTGCCGTACGGGCCACGCCGTCATCACCACCGGCGGCAATCTGAAAGCCCGCTACGTGATCCATACCGTCGGCCCCAGGTGGATGGGCGGGAATGCAGACGAAGACGCGCTCTTGCGCCAGGCCTATTTGAGTTCGCTCGAACTCGCTACGGCCCACGGCGTAAGAACGATCGCCTTCCCGGCGATCTCCACCGGTGCGTACCGTTTTCCCAAAGAACGCGCCACCAAGATCGCGCTTGAAACCGTGCTGGAGTACGTCAAAGAAAAGCCGCTTGAGGAGGTGCGCTTCGTGCTCTTCAGCGAAGAAGATCTGCAGATATACAGCCGCATAGGGCAGGAACTTTTTGGCGGTGAAAAAGCTTCCGCGCCTGCCTAAATCTTGCAACCCCAATAATAACGCCCACGATTACCGTGGGCTGTTCCGTCTTGATACTTTATTCTTATTGAATAAAGCAACTGGAAAGAGACTCGCGAAAACCGGCTAAGGTCTCACAGGAAAAGTTTTTTCGGTACGGGCAAATCGCAGGAGGTTTTCAGCCCCATACGGCAAAATTATCGCAAGGAAAAATTGCTCCAGGAACTGGTGCACCCGGCAAAGACAAAGATGCTGTTGGTGGTCTTAACCTTCCCCATAAGACCTGAAT
>DTYU01000229.1 GCA_012961725.1 Desulfotomaculum sp. | reverse complement strand
TCCGGGTTCAGGCTGAACGCAGCCGTAAGCCCAAAACTCCCCACAGGTTGGCCCCTATACGCGGCACCTAACGCCTCCGTGGCATCTTCGACCAGCACCAACTGGTGTCTGCGGGCAACCTCCAGCACTCCGGCGATATCACAGGGGTGACCCGCGAAATGCGTCACAACTATCGCGCGGGTGTTGTGAGTGATGTTGCGCTCGATCTCTGCCGGGTCAAGGTTTAATGATGCTTCGTTTACGTCCGCAAAAACAGGCTTCGCGCCGATGTAAATTACCGCGCTGCCGGCGGCAGGCGGGGCAAGCGGGGACATGATCACCTCTTCTCCTCGGCTTATCCCGGCGGCGTAACAGGCGGCGTGCAGCGCCGCGGTGCAGGTAGAAACCGCAACTGCATAACGCGCCCCTACCCGTTCGGCAAATCGCTCTTCGAACTCTTGCACCCTTGCCCCGGCGCTGAAACGCCCACTCTCGATTACCGCCGTGGCCTCGCTGATCTCCTCCCGAGTGAGATACGGTTCATTCAGGGGCAGGTACACCTCCCGCACTGGCCTCCCGCCTGCAAGCGCAGGAAGGTCTGCCTGCTCCGTCTCTTTCGCCCAAGTCTTATACGCCAAGCCCTGATCCTCCCAACGACCCTCGTACCGCCATTATACCGCCCGCGACAAACGGATGGCAATCGCCACCTGCGAAATAGGATTGCCATCTAATCGGAACTGGTTCTTCCCCGCGCGGGTCCTTACTCATACCGGAATACCGTCCTGCTCGACTGCTGCCCGCAAGGAGGTCAAGGAAAGGACCCCCTCATTCCAGTATAACAACATCAAGGATGTCATCAATTTATTTGCGATGCCAAAGGAATTGCCTTCTTGATAACGAACTTTGATAAAGACCTTACTTTTAATACAATTGAGGAAAATTCACCGGCAACGGTGTTGAGGGTAAGGATATGCAGTGCCCGAAGTGCGGCTCCTCAAAAATCGTGCCCGTCGGACAGTATGACAAGCTGATTTACTACAGCCTGGGCGGGACGGCAGGCATCGGCGGCGCGGCGTTTTTCGGCCTCGCCGGCGGCTACTCCCCCGCTCTCTGGTTTCTCATCCCGTTTTGGCTCCTCGGTTGCGTCTTTTTCTACGTGAAATATCCGCTCGCCGGGTGCGACGAGTGCAACCACCAGTGGAACCCGCGCAAACCAGCAGGATAACAACAGTAGCGGCTAAGTATACCTTAAAGAGGTCCAGCAGCCGCTCCGCGGCACCAGGACGGTCGCGCTTAACGTAAGAAAACACTCAGCCCGACCGGAATCGCGAAATCCCGCCATGTGATTCAGCAGCTCAATCGACGGACCCTATATCTTCTTCAGCTTCTTCAGCAGCCGGTGGGTCAAGGTGATCGCTTCCGCCCTGGTGAGATTGTCGTTCGGTTTGAACTCCAACTTCTTGCTGTCGGGAACAGAACTCGGCTTACCCACAATCAGCTTGGCTTTCACTGCTGCCAGTACAGAAGGGGCCGCCCAAGGAGCGATATCACTGGCATCGTCAAAGAGCGTCTCAAGACCTGCTCTTACCTTATCACTGTCGCTCGATATCTTCAGGTTGCCGACGCGAGCCAGGATGGCCGCCGCCTCCTGCCGGGTAATTGCGTTTTGGGGTTTAAACTCGCCGTCCACATAGCCGCGTACGATCCCGTTCCGGGCCGCCGTCTCGACGTACTGCACCGGCATCCGGTCACTCGCGTAAATCCGGTAGCCGGAAGCGGTACTGTAGTTCGCGCCGTAATAGTTGCTGGCTATGTCTTCAGGAAGAGCCTCGTAGAAATCTTTGCCGCCGAATGTGTCGCTGAAGACCTGTTCGCTTGCGCTGGCCGGTCTCTTCGTCAGCGGCAGCCCGAGCCCCTTTACCATCATCGTGGCAAACTCCAGCCGATTTACATCCTCACTCAGGCCAAAGTAGACGTCGGCGTCAACCGGCAACTGCTCTACAATTCCCTTCGCCCAAAGCGGCATCACGCACGGATAAGACCAGGCCACATCCGATTGAGAGTTGAACTCCTGAAAAGCCTGCTGGCCCAAGAAGACGGCGTAATATCCCATACCCGTCCCGCTGAACTGGAAGGGTGCGGTCACCGTATTCTTCCTGGCCTTCGTGGTGCCGCCTAAGTTGATGTTATCGGTCTCATCCCAGGTGTAAACGTTTCCGCTGACGCTGACACCCGGACTGTACCAGATTGCCAGTTGGTCTGCCACCGCGTCACTCACGTTTTCGTCATACGTGAGTGTCAGTTCTCCAGGGTCGAGCAGGTAAGTGCCGGCGGTGACCGAGATCTTGAAGATGTCGCTTACCAGCAAATATTTCTGCTGATCAGGGCTGCCGCCCGCCGCTACATAGTATGTAAAATAGACGCTCTGATGGGTCGCCATCACCCCGTTTCCGTCTACCAGCGCGTTATTACGCGGAAAGCGAAGCTCGAGCGTCTTGTTGAAAGCGCTTATCCTGCCTGAGGAAGGTAACTCAGTCACGTAGTAGGAGGTGCCTGAAACAAGCGGGCTGGATTTCGCAGCCAAGGCCGCCGCCGGGAGAGATAAGAACACCACCACAACGGCCACCACCCAGTAAACCGTTCTCCGCCATCTCCGCAAGCGAACCACCCTTTCCGGTCCTTGAATTTACTCTATGTTTGCTATATCGGCTGAACACAGACATTTCTTTATCACCTTGTTCCCTCTTCGGCTTGTACCGGCAAAGACGCGCTTTCGCAAGGCTTGATTCAGCCGCCCGTGCGCACGAAAATCTTTGCCGTGCAGTTGCCCGGCCTTGCC
>DTYU01000228.1 GCA_012961725.1 Desulfotomaculum sp. | reverse complement strand
GCCGCCCTTCAAAGACTGAAACGGCCCGACCTTTTCCGGCCTTAGCCCTATCCTGGCCTGCCCGTCCTCATCCTTCCGGGGCATCACCGTTATGGTAAACCGGCGGCCGTTCCGTTCCAACGTTAACTGCTTTTTCTCCTCAGGCCGGCTTCTTATATGATGCAAAACCTCTCTCCAATCGGTCACCCGCCGCCCGTCAATCGCAACGATCCGGTCTCCCTCCCTGATTCCGGCTGTAGCAGCAGGATATCCGGGCAATGCTTCGCCAACCCTCGTTGTCGCAGGTGGCGGCACGGCCTGAAAAAAGATCAGGATTGCCAGAGCAACCACGGCAAGCGCAAAATTCATCAGCGGTCCGGCCAGGATCACCGCCAACCGGTGAATTACCGGTTGGCGCGCAAAACTGTATGGCCGGTCGCGCTCCTCGTCCTTCGGGTCCATCCCCACGAGGCGCACAAAGCCTCCGAGCGGAAACGCCCGCAGGTTGTACTCGGTCTTCCCCCTAACTGCTCCCCAAACCCGGGGGCCAAAACCGAGGCTGAATTCGTGTACGCCGATTCCGACCAGGCGGGCAACAAGGTAATGACCGAACTCGTGAATGAAGATGAGGAGGCCAAAAACTATGACTCCAGCGATAACGGCAACCATTAAGACCCTTTCCACTCCTTAATGATCTCTTCGGCGCTGTTTCTCGCCCAGGCATCGGCAGAGATAATCTTGTCCAAGTCGGGCTTTTTTGTTACCGAGTGGATAGCCAGCACCCTTTCGATGACCGCCGGTATACCGGTGAAAGAAATCCGCCCGTTTAAGAAAGCGGCGACCGCAACCTCGTTTGCCGCGTTCAGCACCGCAGGCATCGTCCCCCCGGTCCGCCCGGCAAGAAGCGCCAGTCGCAGGCAGGGGAAGCGTTCCATATCTGGATCCTCAAAGGTGAGCGGGCCGACCCCAACAAGGTCGAGCCGCGGCAGCGCATTTTCAAGCCTCTCCGGATAGCTTAAAGCGTAGAGTATCGGCAGCCGCATATCCGTTATGCCCAGGCCCGCCAGTACGCTTCCGTCTGCGAACTCCACCATTCCGTGCACCACGCTCTGGGGGTGCACCAACACCTTTATGTTATCATAGTCCACCCCAAATAACCAATGCGCCTCGATAACCTCCAGCCCTTTATTCATCAGCGTGGCCGAGTCGACCGTAATCTTCGGTCCCATCCGCCAGGTGGGATGGTCCAATGCCGCTTCCGGGGTTACTGCGGCAAGAGCTTCGCGGGAGTATCTCCGAAAAGGGCCGCCCGACGCGGTCAGCACGATCCGGCGGACACCGGCCCGCCCGTCGAGGCACTGCCAGATCGCCGAATGCTCGCTGTCCACCGGCAGCAGCCGCACCCCACGCTTGCCGGCCCGTTCAACGACGATTTCCCCAGCGGCCACGAGCGTCTCCTTATTCGCCAGGGCGATGTCCTTGCCCGCTTCAATCGCCGTCAGCGTCGGCTTCAGTCCTGCAGCGCCGGTCACCGCAGTGAGCACCGTGTCCGCACCCTCCATGGCGGCGAGGCGCTCCATCCCCCCCGCTCCCCAGTATACCTCCGGTCTCACCCCGCGTGGCAGCGCCCCGGTCAGTTGCCGGGCGTCCTCTTCCGCCATAAGCGCCACCGCTGCCGGCCGGAAGCAAACGGTCTGCTCTAACAAGAGGCGCCAGTTTCTGCCCGCCGCCAGTCCGCGCACCTTGAACCTGTCCGGGAACTCTTCCACCACCTGCAGCGCCTGGCGGCCGATGGACCCGGTGCTTCCTAAGATCACGATCTCCCGCGCCAATTCGTCCCACCCCGCTTCCGAATCAGGTCACGGCTCCTTTTTTGGAGGCAAGGGCAGCCTTGAAAGCTGCCTGAACCAAGATCACCATTATCGGCCCCAAAACCAGCCCGGTAACCCCGAGGAGTTTCAGCCCCGCATACATCCCGAACAAAACCGTCAGCGGATGAACCTTGAGGGTATAGGCCACTATGCGCGCCTCAAAAAGCTGTCTGGTTCCGAAAACCACGCCGTACAGGATGAGAAGCTTCCATGCCAAGGCTTTAGTACCGGTAAAATAAGCCAGTACCACCCAAGGAATGAAAATGGTGCTCGGCCCCAGCACCGGTATAAGATCAAAGAAGCCTATTACCAAACCCATCGTCAGTGCATACTTGACCTTTATTATATAGAGTCCGGCTATAGAAAGCACCGTGGTTATGGTCACCAAAACGATCTGCGCCTTGAGGTAGGCCACAAAAGCGCTGAGGGCCTCTTTCCCCATGAAGACCATCTGCTCCCCGAGCGGCGCCGGCACCGCCCGGACCCAGAACCTTCCTAAAACCGCCCTGTCGCGGCTGAAAAAGTAAGTTGCCAAAAGGCTCACTATTAAGACCAGTGCGGCATTGGGGAGTGAACCTAAAAACCCAAGGAGCGAGTCGATAAAAAGAGCCAGTGAACTGCGCGCGCTGCACGCAACTGCCTCGATCGCATCCTCAAGATAAGTTATCGCTTCAGGCGGCAAGGCACCATAACTCTCCCTAACCTTTTCCACGATTCCCGTTAAAATCTGTTGGCACTCGCTGATGTACCCGGGCAGGCGGGCAGAGAGATCGCCGAGTTCGGCAATTAGATACGCTATGAGCAGTGTAGCCAAAAGCCCCGCGCCGGCAAAGAAAATGAACATCGAGAGCAGAACCGCAAGGCCGCGCGGCAACCGCCGGCTCAGTACCCTGACCAGGGGTTCCATTACAAGGGCAAAGAGCGCCGCGATCATGAAAGGCAAAAGCGGTGCAAACGCATACCGCAGGATCAGAAATGCTAAGGCCGCCAAAAAAGAAACGGCTAAAATCCCTGCCGTTACCTGAAGCAGCCGGCGGAGCCACTCCGGCACACCGCTCACCCCTTCCTCCGACCTCCGACTTCCGGCCTCCGACCTCTTGCCTCTGACCTCTGAATCAAGACAGCCACCCCGCCACGACATAAACCGCAGGTGCGCTCAGCAGCATACTGTCGAACCGGTCCAAAACGCCCCCGTGTCCGGGAATTAAAAAGCCTGTGTCCTTGTGACCCGTCGCCCTTTTCACCGCTGACAAGACAAGATCGCCGACCTGACAAACCCCGCCGAGGACCAGGCCAAGTAAAGATAGGAGCAGCGGGTTGAAGGGCAGATAGAAGGCAAAGATCCCAGCCGCCACTGAGCTGCCGGCAAGACCGGCGCAAAACCCCTCGAGCGTCTTGCCGGGGCTCAGCTCCGGCGTCATGCGCTGTCTGCCGAAACGCCGGCCCACAAAATACGCCAGCGTATCGAAAGCCCATGTACCGACCAGAGTCAGAAGCAGCCAATAGAACCCATTAGGCAACAGCCGGATCAGGTAAAGGCAAAAAAACAGAGAAAGGTAGGCAACACTGAGAAAGGTCACGCCAGCCTCTGGCGGCGTGTAGCGCGGAAAGAGAAAGATCAGCGGCAGGACGCAGACCAGCATGCAGCAAATCAACGCTTCCGGGTAATATTCCCCGTTTCTGAAATAAGCCGCGGCGACCAAGACAAGCCCGCATACGTAAGCCAAGAGATAACGGGGCGTCAGTCCTACGCCACTTAGCAGACGCAACATTTCCCTGACGCCCGTGAAGTAAAGTACGCCGACGAACAGAATAAGCAGCCATCCGCCCCACCACGCAGCTAAGATAAGCAGCGGGATTCCGGCAGCCGCACTTATCAGCCGCAGGATCAAACTGTCACCGCTTCTGATAACCATTTCCCGTCCCAAGCAAACTCGCCTGCCCTATCGATTACCCTTTAACCCTCCGAAGCGGCGCTCGCGCTGCTGGTAGGTAATCAGCGCCTGAAGAAAGTCGACCCGGCCAAAATCCGGCCACAGCACCGGTGTCACGTAAAACTCGGTGTATGCGAGCTGCCAAAGCAGAAAGTTGCTTACCCTCAACTCCCCGGCCGGCCGGATAAGCAGGTCGGGATCGGGCAGTCCGGCGGTGTACAGGTGGGAGCTGATCACTGCTTCATCAATCTCTTCAGGCTTAACCACTCCCCTTTGAACCTCTTGGGCAATCGCTTTTACTGCGTCAACGATCTCCCAACGGGAGCCGTAATTGACGGCCAAGTTCAGGGTAACCCGGCCGCCTTCCTTCGTTTCCTGCTCCAACGATTGAATTGCCTCCAGCACGCGGGCGGGAAGTCCTTCTCTCCTGCCGATAACCCGCACCTTTACGCCGTTGCGCCTGAGTTCCTCCACTTCCTTTCCGGCATACTCCACAAAAAGCTCCATCAGAAAAGAAACCTCTTCAGGCGGCCTCCGCCAGTTCTCGGTAGAAAACGCGTACGCAGAGAGCGCAGAAATCCCCAGCTCGGCAGAAAGGCGGACCACCTCCCGTAAAGACTTTACCCCCGTCCGGTGGCCAAGCGTGCGCGGCAGGCCGCGCTTAATCGCCCAGCGGCCGTTCCCGTCCATGATTACGGCCACATGGCGGGGTAAAGCGGAAGGGTCGAGCAGTGACCTTAATATTTTCTCATTACGCGGCAGGGTTTTTTCCGTCCTGCGCCGGCCGACAACACCCTCCAGCATCAGATTGCCTCCTCATTAGCCCCCGGCGGGGGATTGAAAACGCGGCTGAAGACCACCACTAATTCTATTGATTCGTTTGAAAGCCGCCGGGCACGAACAACACGCCGCTTTCCCTCCGGCATCCGCCCCGGCGCCAGGGTCGCCGTGACCTGAAGGCGGAAACCGGCCTGCTTCAAAACAGGCTCGGCCGCATCTAATTCCCATCCCAAGATATCCCCCAACACCGGCTACACTTCCATGATCTCTTTTTCCTTGGCCGATAGCACATGATCTATCTCTTTTATATATTTATCCGTCAACTTCTGGACTTCACCCTGCATTCTTTTCAGTTCATCTTCTGAAAAACCGCCCTCTTTTTGCCGCGCCTTCAGCTCATCATTCGCATCCCTGCGGATATTCCTGACCGCAACCCTTCCTTCTTCCGCCTTCTTGCGGACAAGCCTGACCAATTCCTGACGCCGCTCTTGAGTAAGTTGCGGCAGGGCCAAGCGGATCACAGATCCGTCACTGACCGGGTTGACACCCAAATCCGACTTCATAATCGCCCGCTCAATATTGGAAATTACCGACTTATCCCATGGCTGGATCACCAAAAGCCTCGGTTCGGGCACGTTGATCGTGGCAACCTGGTTAACCGGTGTCGGCGTTCCGTAGTAATCGACCGTGATCCTCTCCAAGAGCGCTGGCGTCGCCCTTCCCGTCCTGACCGTAGACAAATCCTTGCGCAGATGTTCCACGGCTTTCTTCATTAACTCTTCTGTACCTGTAACGAGTTCGCGCAAGCTGCATCACCCCCTATATAGGTGCCTATTCTTTCACCCAAAACCGCGCGGCGAATGTTTCCCTGCTCCCTCACGTTAAAGACGATTACCGGTATACCGTTATCCATACAAAGCGAAGCTGCGGTTGCATCCATGACACCTAATCCCCGGTTGATCATCTCAATATAAGTCAAAGACTGAAACTTCCGGGCTTTAGGGTTTGTTGTAGGGTCGGCATCGTAGACCCCGTCCACTCCCCGCTTAGCCATCAGAATGGCATCCGCCTCGATCTCCGCCGCCCGCAGGGCGGCGGTAGTATCCGTAGAAAAATAGGGGCTGCCGGTGCCGGCCGCGAAGATGACCACCCTTCCTTTTTCCAGATGTCTGATCGCCCTCCGTCTGATATAAGGCTCGGCAATGGCCCGCATCTCAATCGCTGTCTGTACCCGGGTATCCACACCCGCCTGCTCCAAAGCATCCTGCAGGGCCAGGGCGTTGATGGTGGTTGCGAGCATCCCCATATAGTCCGCGGTAGCACGATCCATCCCCTTGGCGCTCCCTGCAACACCGCGCCAGATATTCCCGCCGCCGACCACCACCGCGATCTCGGTCCGGAACTGCTGCAGGACATCTCTGATCTCACGGGCCACGAAAGCCGCTACTTCCGGATCGATCCCGTAATCCTGGTCACCTGCCAGGGCCTCTCCGCTTATCTTAACTATAACCCGGCGGTACTTAGGAGTAATCATCACCAAATCTCCCTCGCAAATACTACTTCTTCAAATTTCGGGGACACCATACTAAATTATAAAAGTGCAGTCTTTTCATTCCGAGCCTCCCTGCCATTTGAGAATCTCACTTCTCACTTAGCCCTTTGCTCCCTCACCCAACTCGTACCTGGTGAATCTCCGGATTACAATATTCTCACCCATTCGTGCGATCGCCTCATGCAGTAAATTCCCAACGGTGATCTCGGGATTCTTAATAAACGGCTGATCGAGAAGACAGGTCTCCCTAAAAAACTTCTCCAGGCGTCCCGCGACCATTTTTTCCACCACCTTTTCCGGCTTCCCCTCATTGAGCGCCTGGGCGCGGAGAATCTCCTTTTCCCGCTTGATCATTTCCGCCGGAACACTGTCGCGCGAAACGTATTCCGGGCGTGCGGCCGCCACCTGCAACGCGATATCGTGAACCAAACTCTGAAAATCATCCGTTTTCGCCACAAAATCGGTCTCGCAGTTGACCTCTACGAGCACCCCGATGCGGTTACCGGGGTGGATGTACGCAGAGACTAACCCCTCTGACGCCGTTCGTCCCGCTCGTTTTGCGGCTGCTGCCAACCCCTTTTCCCGCAAAAAAAGAACCGCCTTCTCGATATCGCACCCCGTCTCGGCCAGTGCCTTTTTGCAGTCCATCATCCCCACCCCGGTGCGTTCCCGGAGCTCTTTGACCAACCTTGCCGGAACCTCCACTCAGACCTTGACCCCCTCTGCTCATTTGCTCAGACCCCATAAGGGGATTATATCCAAAAATCAACCCGCTTAAAAGGGCTGTTCTTCGCCAATCCGCGTGAAAAAAGGGGGTTTTCTACCCCCCCTGCAAGGCCTCTTCCTGCTCTTCCTCAGGAGCGGCAACCCCTTCGCGGCCTTCGATTACCGCATCAGCGATCTTGCTTGTTATCAGGCGTACCGCCCTTATGGCGTCATCGTTGCCCGGAATCACATAGTCCACCTCATCCGGGTCGCAGTTCGTATCGACGATAGCTAACACGGGTACACCCAACTTTCGGGCCTCCGCTACGGCTATGCGTTCCTTCCGCGGATCTACCACATATAACGCCCAGGGTACCTGGCGCATGTTTTTGATGCCGCCCAAGTACTTCTGGAGCTTTCCTTTTTCCCGCAAGAGTTCCGCAGCCTCTTTTTTAGTCCGCATCTCCAACTGACCGCTCTCCTCCAGCCGTTCTAACTCATGCAGCCGCTCAACGCGGCGTCTGATCGTCTGAAAGTTTGTCAGCATCCCGCCGAGCCAGCGCTGGTTGACATAAAACATGCCGCACCGCTCGGCCTCTTCCTGAATAGACTGCTGGGCCTGTTTTTTGGTCCCGACAAAAAGGATATTCCCCCCCTGTGCCGCTATCTCTTTAACAAAATTATAGACCTCCTCGATCTTCTTAACGGTCTTTTGCAGGTCGATAATGTAGATGCCGTTCCGCTCCATAAATATATAGGGTGCCATCTTCGGGTTCCAGCGTCTTGTCTGGTGCCCAAAATGCACCCCGGCCTCGAGCAACTGCTTCATGGAAACAACCGCCACTTCTCCACCTCCTTCCGCCGGGGTTCTCACCGCCGCCGCCGTCATCTCCCTGGAAGACCCGCAGGCACCCCCTCCAGTAATCAGGCGGCGTGAGTAGTCGTTGACATGCCGGCCTTTATTTTATCATCCAGCCCGCTCCACGCGCAACAAATTGTGCGTGCCGGTACGGCTCCTCCGAAATCCGCGTAACCCGAGGCGTTCCGTATGATGTCAAAGGATATACCGGCTGTGGTCCTCGCGCGCAACAATCGGGCCAAGCTTGGCATTAACAAACGCCTCATCGATCTTGATCGTCTGTCCTTTTAGGTCCGGAGCATTAAATGAGATGTCTTCCAGGAGTTTTTCAAGGACGGTATGCAGCCGCCGCGCCCCAATATTTTCCGTTTGCTCATTAATAGTATAAGCTATCCTTGCGATCGCGCCAAGAGAATTTTCCGAAAATTCAAGCTTTACGCCTTCCGTGTCCAATAACGCCGCGTACTGTCTGATCAGCGCGTTTGAGGGCTCCGTCAAGATCTGCAGAAAATCATCACGGCTGAGGGCGCCCAGTTCCACCCGGATGGGAAAACGCCCCTGCAGTTCGGGGATCAGATCGGACGGCTTGCTGGTATGAAACGCACCCGCGGCAATAAAGAGGATATGGTCGGTCCTTGCAGGGCCGTATTTCGTGGTCACCGTGGAACCTTCGACGATCGGCAGGATGTCTCGCTGTACGCCGCTCCTTGATACGTCGGGCCCGGTTCCTGTTTCGCGTCCGGCGATCTTGTCGATCTCGTCGATAAAAATGATGCCGTGTTCTTCCGCCCGCCGCACCGCCTCCTGGGTCACCTCTTCCATGTCGATGAGTTTCGCCGCCTCCTGCTGCGCCAGAATCCGCCGCGCCTCCCGCACAGTCACGCGGCGCTTCTTCTTCCTAACGGGGAAAACGCTGCCCATAAGGTCTTGGATGTTAAAACCCATCTCCTCTACACCCGTTCCGGAAAAAATCTCCAAAAAAGGAACCGTTTTGTCCTCAACCTCTACTTCGATCGTTTCATCTTCGAGCTCACCCCGGGCCAGCCTCCTGCGCAGCTCTTCCCGCTGGCGGTCGATACGCCGCATCCTTTCCTCGTCTTCAAAACCTTCGCCTGTAGGCCGCGCAGCGCCAAAAATGACCTCGAGCGGGTTTCGGACGGCCTTCTCAGGATACGGCAGCAAAATCTCCAAGATGCGCTCTACGGCAAGCAGTTGGGCCTTCTCCTCGACAGCGGCGTATTTTTCCTGGCGCACCATCCTAACCGCCGTTTCAACCAGATCGCGTACCATTCCCTCGACATCCCGCCCCACATAGCCGATCTCGGTAAACTTCGTGGCTTCGACCTTGATGAACGGGGCATTAACCAGCCGCGCCAGGCGCCGGGCGATCTCCGTCTTCCCGACCCCGGTCGGACCGATCATCAAAATGTTTTTCGGCATTACCTCGTCACGCAGTTCGACCGGCAGATGGTTCCGCCGGTAGCGGTTGCGCAACGCAACAGCAACCGCCTTCTTGGCCTCATCCTGTCCCACGATATATTTATCGAGTTCGGCTACGATTTCCCGCGGTGTCAAGTCCTCCATCCAAAATCCCCCTAACATCCGATATGGCCCCGCCGTTCGCTCACAACTCTTCAACGCTGATGTTTTCATTCGTATATACGCAGATGGAAGCGGTGATCCGGAGCGCTTCCCGGACGATGGCGGCCGCGTCGTAGCCGGTGTGTTTCAAAAGCGCCCGGGCCGCCGCCAGGGCAAGAGGCCCGCCGGAACCGACGGCCGCGATCCCGTCATCGGGTTCAATGACCTCTCCGCTTCCCGCGATCACAAGCAGGTGTTCGGCGTCCGCCACAACGAGAAGAGCCTCCAGCCGCCGCAGGAGCCTGTCTGTTCGCCACTCCTTCGCAAGGTTGACCGCAGCCCGCAGCAGGTTCCCCTGTGACTCATCAAGCTTCCCCTCGAAACGGTCAAAAAGCGCCAGTGCATCGGCAACACCCCCCGCGAAACCCGCGATTACCTTTCCCTGGTAAAGCCGGCGGATCTTTTTTGCACCCTGCTTGATAATCGTATTCTGGGCGAACGTGATCTGGCCGTCGCCGGCCATCGCAACCCGCCCGTTGCGCCGTACTGCAACTACCGTTGTCCCACTTGTCATCTTTATCACCCGTTACGCACGCGGGTGGGTCCTGTTATACACCCGCCTTAATCGTTCCTTGCTAAGGTGTGTGTAAACCTGGGTAGTAGAAAGCCGGGCGTGACCCAAGAGATCCTGAACGGCCCGCAAATCGGCGCCGCCGTCAAGCAGGTGCGTGGCAAAGGAATGTCGCAGGGTATGCGGGCTCACACCGCCTTCTATCCCGGCCTCGGCTGCATAGCCCTTGATCACGCCGCGGACGCCCCGTGTTGAAATCCGGCCCCCGTACTTATTTAAGAAGAGTGCTCCCTCGAACCGCCCGCCTTTTTCTTTAAGCAACTGCGGCCGGCCTCGGCGAAGGTACGCCTTCAAAGCCTTCACCGCATACTGGCCGATCGGCACCAGCCGCTCTTTGGATCCCTTCCCTAAAACCCGCAGATAACCGCCGTCAAGGTCCACATCGCCTATCTGCAGTCCCACCAGTTCGGATATCCTGATGCCTGACGCATAAAGCACCTCAAGAATGGCCCTGTCGCGCACCCGTAAGGGCCCAGCACGCAGGTTGCCTCGGCCCTGGCTAGGTGCCTCCACCAGACGCTTAGCCTCTCTCTGGTAAAGCACCCGGGGGAGACGCTTCTCCCGCCTCGGGGAAGCGACCACCCGCAGCGGGTTCTCTTTTAGCACTCCCTCCCGGCATAAAAAGCGCATAAAGCTCCGCCACGCCGAAAGCTTCCTCAACAGTGAACTCCTGGACAGACCCCGGTCGGTGAGGTGTGCGAGGTACCGCCGCAAGAGCGCCGGGGTGATCTGCCGGGGCGCCAACTCCTCGTCCGAGATACCGAGCGCACCCGCAAAAAAATCGATCCCCCCGAAGATATCCTTCTGGTACTCCTCAACCGTACGGGCAGAAGCCCTTCTTCCAGTTTGAAGGAAGATCAGGAAGCGGTCAAGATATTGGTACACCCTTCTATCACCCTTGATAAGCTCTCAGGTTTGTTCCTCTCTTTTTCAGCGACTTCAACGATCTCCCTTAATCTTTCGTTCAAAGCAGGAATGTCTCTTTCAGCCTCCTGATTAAAACTCCAACACGGTCCGCCAGCCGTCAAGCGCTGCCAGCGCCCTCTCCGCCAAAAGCAGGTTGCGCCGCCGCCTGTCCCGGATTTTTTCGCCAAGCGGCGGAAAAAGTCCGTAATTTACGTTCATCGGCTGGAAGTTCTTAGGGTCGGCGGTGGTGATATAACGCATCAGGGATCCGTGGGCGGTTTCCGGCGGAAATACCACGGGAGGGAGCCCTTTTGCCTGCCGGGCGGCACTGATACCTGCAATCAGCCCCGCCGCCGATTCCACATAACCTTCCACACCGGTTATCTGCCCGGCAAAGAAGAGGCCGGGGCGTTTCCTGGACTCAAGCGTGGGGTGCAGGAGCACCGGCGCATTAAGGTAGGTATTCCGGTGCATCACACCGTAGCGGACAAACTCCGCGTTTTCTAAGCCCGGAATAAGCCGGAAAACCCGCTGCTGTTCGCCCCACTTCAGATTCGTCTGGAACCCCACCATGTTGAAAAGCGTGCCTTCGCGGTTGTCCTGCCTGAGCTGTACCACCGCAAAAGGCCGCTTGCCCGTTCGCGGATCGATCAGGCCAACCGGTTTCAGCGGCCCGAAAAGGAGGGTCTCCCTGCCCCTCGCCGCAAGCGCCTCGACCGGCATGCACCCCTCGAAGTGGGTCTCTTTTTCAAACGATTTCAAAGGCACACGCTCCGCCGTTACCAAGGCCTCATAAAAACGATCATACTCCTCTTCGTTCATGGGACAGTTAAGGTACGCGGCCTCACCTTTTCCGTAGCGGGAGGACCAGAAAACCTTTTCCTTGTCGATTGAATCGAGCGTGACGATCGGCGCCACCGCATCGTAAAAATAAAGATACCCCTCTCCTGTCAATTCCTGCACGGCCTTCGCCAGTGCTTCCGAGGTCAACGGCCCGGTGGCGATAATCGCCGGGGTATGCCCGGGAACTGCAGCAAGCTCTTCCCGCCGCACCTCCACCAAGGGTTGTGTGGAAACGGCTTCGGTTATATACGCCGCGAAAGCCCTTCTGTCCACCGCCAAAGCGCCGCCGGCCGGCACCCGCGTGTTATCCGCCGCCCTGATTATCAGGGAGTCCAGCCGCCGCATCTCCTCCTTCAACAGCCCCACCGCGTTTTCCAGGGCCATGGCCCGCAATGAATTGGAGCAGACGAGTTCGGCGAAATCGCCGGTGTGATGCGCCGGTGTAAGCTTTTTCGGCCGCATTTCGTACAAAACGACCGGCACGCCGCGCCGGGATATTTGCCAGGCCGCCTCTGCACCTGCAAGCCCCGCGCCGACTATCAGCACAGGTTTCACGTAACTTGCTCTCCCCTTGCCGGCATTTTGAAGCCGCATTTCTTATTCAGGCAGACTACAGCCTCCTGATTGCGCATTTTCTTACGTACCATCAGGCCATTGCAGTCAGGGCACCTTCCCTTCACCGGCTCGTGCCAGGTGGTGAAGGTGCATTCCGGGTACCGGCTGCAGCCATAGAATGATCTTCCCTTTTTGCTCCGCCTCAAGACCAACTCCGCACCGCACTCCGGGCAGGGAACCCCAGTTCCCGTCACCGGGAGCGCACGCGTGTTCCGGCATTCAGGGAACCCGGGACACGCTAAGAACTTACCAAACCGGCCTGTTCTGACGACCATCTGCCGCCCGCACTTCTCGCAGATCTCGTCTGAAACCTCCTCCCGAACCTTTATCTTCCCCAACTCCTGCTCTGCCTTGGACAGTTCCGCCTTAAAGGGTTCATAAAACTCCTTCAGAAGCTTAACCCAGTCGGCGCTTCCTTCTTCTACCGCATCGAGTTTGTCCTCCATCTCCGCGGTGAACTCCACATCAATGATCCCAGGGAAGTACGTCCTCAATAGTTCAACCACCGTTTTCCCAAGCTCTGTGGGGTGCAGGAACTTCTGCTTTCGGATGACATACCCGCGCTTGATGATTGTTTCGACAGTGGGGGCATACGTGCTCGGGCGGCCGATGCCGTTTTCTTCAAGCGCCCGCACCAGCGAGGCCTCCGAGTAGCGTGGGGGCGGCTGCGTCCAGTGCTGCTTCGGCACCAACCTCACGAGGGATAAATGTTCTCCTTCAACCAATACCGGAAGTGCGTCAGGGGTCGAATCTTCCTCTTCCACCTTTTCCCCGGTGAGCCGGAGGAAACCCGGAAAGCGGACCACCATTCCTGTGGCGCGGAAGAGGTAATCCCCCGCACTGATATCCACCCGCGTCACGTCCAAAACCGCCGGTGCCATTTGGCTCGCAACAAACCGATCCCAAATCAGACTGTAAAGCTTGGCCTGGTCTTCCGAGAGGTATCTCTTCACCGTTTCAGGGGACCTGAAGACCGACGTGGGCCTTATGGCCTCGTGTGCGTCTTGTACACGGCCGCACCTGCGGCGCTCAGCGCCTTGGTTCCCTGCCTGGCCGTCGGCTCCTCCGTACTCCTTGCCGAACGTTGCAGCGATATATTCCGCGGCTTCTTTGCGCGCAGTATCCGAAATCCGCACCGAGTCGGTCCGGATGTACGTGATTAGACCTGCCGGCCCATCCCTGCCCAAATCAACACCCTCGTAAAGCTGCTGTGCAAGAAGCATCGTGCGCTGCGTGGTAAAACCGAGCCTGCGGTGTGCTTCCTGCTGTAAGGTACTGGTAGTAAACGGAAGCGGCGGTTTTTTCAGCTTCTCCTGCCTGGTTACCCGGGAAACGATAAACGGCTTCTCCTGAAGCGCCCCGACGACCGCAGCCACCTCTTCTTCTGAACGCAGGCTTATCTTTTCGTTCCTTTGTTTTGTGAGCCGCGCCTCAAAAGGCACCTGAAGGTTTGCCTTGCTCAAGTTTGCGGTAAGCGTCCAGTACTCCTCCTGAACGAACGATTCGATCTCTTTCTCCCGGTCGCATATCAGGCGTACCGCAACCGACTGCACCCTGCCCGCGGAAAGACCGCGCTTTACTTTTCGCCACAGCAGCGGGCTTAAGTTATAACCAACCAGTCTGTCGAGCACCCGCCGCGCCTGCTGCGCGTTAACCTGGTTGAAGTCTATGGGGCGCGGTTTTTGAAGCGCGGCCGTCACCGCCGCTTTGGTTATCTCGTTAAACTCCACCCTGCAGGGGGCTTCGGCCGGAATATTCAGAAGGTTCGTGAGGTGCCACGCGATCGCCTCGCCTTCCCGGTCCGGGTCCGAAGCCAACAGCACCGTGTCGGACTTGCTCAAGGCGCTTTTGAGTTCGCGAATCGCCTCGCCCTTACCCCTGATGGTGATATACTTGGGGGTGAATCCTGACGCCACATCCACCCCGATCTCACTCTTCGGCAAGTCACGGACGTGCCCCATCGATGGCTTAACCACGTACCGCTTTCCTAAGAACTTAGAAAGTGTCCGGGCTTTTGCCGGAGACTCGACGATAACCAGCGTTTTCATTCTCTCGAAGATCACTCCGTATAATTCACTTCTGAAAATGATTCTTCCCGGCATTCAGACAATCTGAGTGCTGGGCGGCCTCATCCTTTAAAGCACTTACCAAAAAAACTCGTAATTATAACTAAGCCCTTTATTTCACGGAACTCTCACCCGTGCCCCTGTTTCAAGCTTTGACCCTGTCTACTGTTTACTGTCTACTGACTTCCGACTTCTAACTTCTGAAATAAACTCCCCCCGGCAATGAACGGATCAGACCTTTTAGTTCAAGGTATATCAGAGCAGCAAGCACCTTCTGCGCAGGCGCCCCCGTCTGTTGAATAAGGGTTTCCTGGGACAGCGTGCCCTGGCTTAACAGTTCAAGCAGCTTTGCCTCCAAACGATCAAGCGCGGGCATTGCGCCGACCTCTCCAATGAGGGTACCGAGTCCGATACCCTCTAATATATCCGCAGCGCAGGTCACCGGCCGGGCCCCCATCTTTATCAGGTTGTTGGGTCCCCTGCTTACCGGACTGGTGACGTTACCGGGAACCGCCATTACCTCGCGTCCCTGTTCAAGCGCCAGGTCTACCGTGATGAGCGCGCCGCTCCGCTCCCCTGCCTCTACCACCACAACCGCCCGGGAAAGCCCGGCAATGATGCGGTTGCGGACCGGAAACTGCCAGGGCTGGCCGGGCATACCTAAGGGGAACTCACTGATCACCGTTCCTCTAACCGCAACCTCCTTCATCAGCCGCCAGTTTTCGCGCGGGTAACAGATGTCGAGTCCCGTCCCCAAAACAGCAATAGTTCCCCCTCCCCCCGCCAGAGCACCCCGGTGGGCGGCCGCGTCGATCCCCCTGGCAAGCCCGCTCACCACCGGAATACCAAACTCGGCCAGCTCTCTCCCAAGGCGTTCGGCAACCGAACGCCCGTAACTTGAGCAGCGCCGCGTGCCCACTACTGCCACCGCGTTTTCCGCGGGTGCCAGCCCTCCCCGGAAAAAAAGCGCCGCAGGAGGATCGAATATTTCACGCAGCAACGCCGGATAGTCATCATCTATTAAGGTGACGTAGCCGACACCAGCCTGTTTTAGTCTATTCAACTCCGACCCGATGTCAAGAGCATCCCTGCGCCGAACCGCCTCTTCCGCCTGCGCCTTTCCCAAAACCGGCGCCAGGTCGCCGAGTGAAGCGGCATAGGCCGCGCGCGCGGTACCGAAAACCGTCAGCAGATCTTTGAACCGTCGGGACTGCCCGGGAAGGAGAAACTGCCAGGCCAAGTAGTAGCAACGCTCGCCTTCCACACTGACCTCCCTTGAAAACAGCGCTTCTATCGACCGGCGCGGCGATAAGCTCCGCAATTCAGCCGTCGGTCGTCAGTCGTCAGAATTACCTTCCGTAAGGAACACCGTTTTTCCTGCTCCAACACAGATTTTCCCAAAAAGAATTTTCGGCTTGGCAAGATTTCGAGCATCCTAACCGAATTAACAAAAGAGCGAACGGGGCTCCGGTATCCCGTTCGCTCTTTCCCTCGGCAAATGTCGCTACTCACTTACCCCTGCTGTGCTCACGCCAAAAATCCGTATGCGTTTTCCCCTTAAAGATTTCAAGACGCTTCAACTCAATATTTTGCATAGCAGAAGGTGATGCCGCCTAAAACACAGGCCACCGGCAGCGAATAGATGAACCGGTTAGTGGCACCCGAACTGTAAAAATAAAGGGCCCCGTTCGTCGGATCCCAGCCGGCAAGCGCATCCTCCGCCGCCCGCATGGAAGCCTGCGAAGCGGGGCGGTTGATCCAGCCGTTCGCAACCGGTTCAAACTGGTAATAGCCGTTGACCACCTGATAGGTGACGCCGGGAATAGAGTTTGGAAAGCGGGGATCCTCCACCCGGTTGAGGATAACCGCCCCGACGCCGACTTTGGCTATGTGGGGTTCGCCGTCCGCCTCCGCCGTTATAAGCCGTGCCAAAAGATCAAAATCCGCCCGGCTGACTCCACCCCGTGACACGCTCATATCGCCGGATGGAATCCGCAGTACCTGCCCCGGGTAGATGACATCACTGCTCAGGCCGTTTGCCCACATTAGTTCCTGGTAGCTCAATCCGTACCGCCGGGCAATCTTGTAAAGCGAGTCCCCCGGCTGAACCGTGTACAGATTGCTCCCGTCAGGGATATTGAGCACCTGCCCCGGATAGATGACATCACTGCTCAGGCCGTTTGCCCACATTAGTTCCTGGTGGCTCAATCCGTAGCGCCGGGCAATC
>DTYU01000227.1 GCA_012961725.1 Desulfotomaculum sp. | reverse complement strand
GTTAAAGTCAGGAAGAAGCAGACTTACGTTGACTGGAAGAGATGTACAGGCTGCGGCGCCTGTGTGGACGCATGCCCGGCCAAGGTGCCCAACGAGTTCAATGACGGCATGAATAAGCGCAAGGCGATCTACATCCAGTTTCCGCAGGCGGTACCTAAGAAGGCCGTGCTTGACATTGACCGATGTATCAATTGCGCCAAGCGCACTATTGGGACTAAACCAAGGATCCACTCCAAAACGGGTGAGCCTGTTCTCGCTCCCTGTGAAAAGGTTTGCCCAACCAAGGCGTGTGACAGATCGATCGCCTTCGACCCCGACGGTGAAACCGTGGCAGTGAAAGTCGGCACCATCATCGTGGCCGCCGGGTTCCAGGTCATGGACAAGACACCCTTCAAAGAGTACTCGCCGGAATCTCCGAATGTGATTACCGCGATGCAGTTCGAAAGAATTCTTTCCGCAACCGGCCCTACGGAAGGAGAACTCAAGCGGCCTTCCGACGGAGAAAAACCGAAGACGGTTGCCTTTATCTCCTGTGTCGGCAGCAGGGACCCGCAGTACCACACTTATTGCTCTAAGGTTTGCTGCATGTACATGCTCAAACAAGCCAGGCTGATCAAGGAGAAATACCCGAAGGTAAACGTTTACATCTTCTTCATTGATGTGCGAACCGGCGGTAAGGAGTTTGAGGAATACTACACTTACTGCCGTGAATTGGGCATCAAGATGATCAGAGGCAGGGTCGGCGGTATCGATCGCCTCGAGGGTGAGCAGCTGCGGGTACGGGCCTTCGACGTGGACTTCGGCGGCCCCGTCGAACTCGAGGCGGACCTTGTGGTTCTTGCCACGGCCATTGAGCCGCCCAAGGGAATCAACGAACTCGCCAGGCGATTGGGTATCACCCTTGGCAGCGAAGGCTTCTTGAAAGAGCTGCACACCAAGCTGTACCCGGTTGAGACATCGATGAAAGGCATCTACATCGCAGGATGCGCCCAGGGGCCGAAAGATATTCCGGAATCGATCTCGCAAGCCCGGGCAGCCTCTTCTGCCGCCGCGGTGCCGCTTACCTTTGGCAGGGTCGTTGTTGAACCGATGATTTCGGAAGTAGACCAGGAGAAATGCAGCGGGTGCGGTATCTGTGTGCCCTTATGCCCTTACTCGGCCATCGCCATGGCGGAGTACAAAGAAAAGCTGCGCGCGAGGATCGACGAGGCGCTTTGCGCAGGGTGCGGCGTGTGTGCGGCGGCCTGTCCGTCGAAGGCCATTGTCTTGCACGGCTTTACCACCGCCCAGATTGAGGCACAGATCGAGGCCTTGACCGCTGGTATTGCGGGGTGCTATAAGAGCACTGTGGCAGGTGTGATGGAATGAAGGACAGACCTGACGCGTACTACTGGAAGCCCAACATCCTGGTCTTCGCCTGTAACTGGTGTACGTACCAGGGGGCCGACCTGGCAGGAAGTCTGCGATACAGCTACCCGACCTCCGTCAACATCATCAGGGTACCGTGCAGCGGGAGGGTCGAACCCGAGTTCATTGTGGAAGCCCTCAAGAAGGGGGCCGATGCCGTTTTTGTCGGCGGCTGCCATCCGGGTGATTGCCATTACAAGGAGGGCAACTTTAAAGCGGTCAGGAGATTCAACCTTTTAAAGAGAGTCCTGACAAGCATGGGTGTTGAGCCGGAAAGGGTAAGGTTCGACTGGATCTCCGGTTCAGAAGGGAAGCGCTTTGCGGAAGTGATGACGGAGTTTGACGAGACGATTCGGAAAATCGGGCCTAACCCCCTCGGGAGGGGCGGCAATGGCTGAAAAGCTCAAGTTGGCCTATTTCCTCGCAGGCGGATGCGGCGGCTGCGATATGGCCATCGTAGACCTATCGGAGTCCCTCGTAGACGCCCTCGCCCACCTGGAGGTTGTATTTTGGGCACCCACCCTTACCGACCTAAAGTACAAAGACTTAGAGGCGATGCCGGACAAAGCTGTGGACATCGGTCTTTATTCCGGGATGATCCGGCTCGGCGAGCAGGAGCACATCGCCAAGGTCATGCGCCGGAAATGTAAAGTCCTTATTGCCTACGGCATATGCGCAGCGCTCGGCGGCATACCGGGCATGGGTAACATGCACACCAAGGATGAGCTCTTCCGGACCGTGTACTTCCAAACGTACAGCACCGACAACCCGGACGGCATAGCCCCCCAGACGAAGTGCGTCGTGGACGGCAAGTACGAACTGACGCTCCCCGAGTTCTACGGCTATGTCAGGCCGCTCCATCATGTGGTAGATGTCGATTACTTCGTGGGCGGATGCCCGCCGCACCACACCTTTGTAGGTAAGATCCTTGAGGCTATCCTTACGGGCGACCTCCCTCCCGCCGGTTCTTGGATTACCGGCGGCAAGTCGGCTTGCGACGTCTGCGAGCGCAACCCCGCCGCACGCGGCCAAGAAAGAGAGTCCATCAAGACCGTTAAGAGAACCATTGACGGGACACCAGAGGAGGGGAAATGCCTGTTACAGCAAGGTTACCTCTGCCTGGGCCCGCTGACCCAGGGTGACTGCGGATCTCTCTGTCCCAAGGTGGATATTCCGTGCCGGGGCTGCGGCGGGCCGATTCCGGGGGTGAAGGACTTCGGCTTGCGCGCGATCAGTGCCATTGCCGGCTTGCTGGAGAAGGAAGCACTGGTCGATCAAATCCCCAGCCCGGTCAAGCTCTTCTACCGGTACTCGCTACCCGGATCGCTGCTGGGCAAAAAGGCAGTAAGGAGTGAGAACGCTGAAGAAGATCGAAATCAACCCGATGACAAGGCTTGAGGGGCACGGGAAGATCACCATCTTCTTAGATGACCAGGGGAATGTGGAGAACACCTTTTTCCAGACCGTAGAGCTTAGGGGGTACGAGCGGTTCCTGACGGGGATGCCGATCGAGGAGGTGCCCAGGACGGTTTCCACCATCTGCGGTGTCTGCCGGTGCGTGCACTACACCTGCTCTGTAAAGGCAGCCGACGGCGTTTATCAAGTTGAGCCGACCCCGACCGCTAGAAAGATCAGGGAGCTTCTCCTGAACGCCCACTATGTGGAAGACCATGCCGCCATCCTGTACGCCTTGGGTCTCCCCGACTTTGTGGTCGGCCCCACCGCTGACCCCGCCGTCAGGAACCTGATCGGGGTCGCCCAGGTGGTCGGTGCCGACTTCGTCAAGACGGTGCTCAAAAAGCGGTTCGCCGCCGTGAAGGTCATCGAAATGCTTGCCGGTAAGCCGATCCACCCTGTCGCTGCCTTGCCCGGCGGTTGGTCCAAGCGGGTCACGGAAGAGGAGCGGAAAGAAATCCTTGAACTCTCGAAGGAAATGATCAAACTCGGACAGTTGACGCTCAAGGTCTTTGATGATATAGTGCTCAGGAATAAAGAGTATATGGAGTTGGTAACCGGCGACGTTTACAAGGCAGTCGTCAACTACTTGGGGACTGTGGACGATAAGAATCGGGTACAATATTACGACGGGACCCAGCGGATTGTGGACACCAAAGGGAACGAGATCGGCCGGTTCATCGGTAAAGAGTACTTAGACTACATCGCTGAAAGAGTGCTCCCCTGGAGCTATCTGAAGATACCGTACCTCAAGAAGATCGGCTGGCAGGGTATCGTCGACGGTGACGGCACAAGCCTGTACTGTGTCGGGCCGCTGGCCAGACTGAACGCCGCCGACGGCATGGATACGCCGCTGGCCCAGGAGGCGTACGAGAAGATGTACGCCACCTTCGGTACCAAGCCGGTGCATAACGTCCTGGCCTACCACTGGGCGCGGGCCATCGAGTTGCTGAATGCGGCGGAGAAGGTCCAGGAGATAGCTTTGGACGAGAGTATTACCAGCCCTGACGTCCGGGCCGAGCTTGGAAAGCCGGATGAGGGGGTGGCTATCATTGAAGCCTGCCGGGGTACTCTCATCCACCATTACAAGACCGACGATCAGGGTATCGTCCAGGAGGCCAACCTGATCGTGGCCACCACGCACAACAAGGGCCCCATCAACGTGGCCATCAAGCGGGCGGCACAGCACTTCATCAAGAACGGCAAAGTGGAAGAAGGAATCCTCAACCTGGTAGAGATCGCTTACCGCCCATACGACCTCTGCCTGGCCTGTGCAACCCACACCCTGCCGGGGCGGCTGCCGATTCAGGTGGATATATATGACAGCAATGGGGAACTGTACAAGCGCCTGAGGAACTACCAAACTGCGTAAAGGTCGTTGGTATGAGAACCATCGTGTTGGGTATTGGAAATCCTTTTTTCCTCAACTACAGCGCCCTGATCATTCAGTTAACCGATTTTCTCCGAGACAGCCTCGCCCCCCTAATTTAAAAATTTAGACCATCTCAGTCGATTTTGCCCAAAAATAGTTATTACTAACAACAAAAATCCGAAAAGATTGGCACAAAATACGAGTTGCAAAGTACTTCCCACAGTGGAGTCGCGAATATATAATAGAAATATACAAGCGCCAGGAAATTTTTGGCGGTCGGGAAGGCGATATAGGTCGTTGATCGCTACTTGTTACTTTTTCATAAGGGGGTGTTTAAAATGGAGGCAATGAAGAAACTTACGGAGCAATTTGTCCACCAGCTTTTTCTGGTGATTCAGGGGAGTGTTCAGGCTTACCTTGGTGTAACCGAAAACGTACCGGAAGATGATCGGGAGGTTGTATGGCGGGAATACAATGAGGCCTTTGAACGGCAAATACTGCCACAACTGCTTGAAGTGATGGAAAGAAACCAATGCGGCATAGCCGAGCTTTGTCACGGAACGCTTAAACTGATGGGTATCGGTGCGGAGATGGTAAAAATGGTCGAAACCAAGAATTTAAGAAAGAGCGGATTTCAGACAGCCAAGGCCTGGTTTGTACCAATACGCCATAAGGGCACACGGTTCTTTTAGAGTACCCAATGCGGCAGACTTGATCGGAAGTCAACCCTGTAAAACCGCTGCCCTGCCCCGCGTCAGACAGATGTAGGGGCGCTTTTTCAAGCGCCCCTACGGACTTATCCAGCAGGGTCCGATATCTAATTGGCAGAATTCGCTGCGCGAATTCCCACTCCTTTTCCGGCCTCCGACCTCTTGCCTCCGACTTCCGGCCTCCAACCTCTTGCCTCCAACCTCCAAAATGGTGGGCGATGGAGGATTTGAACCTCCGAC
>DTYU01000226.1 GCA_012961725.1 Desulfotomaculum sp. | reverse complement strand
TTAGATTAGCCCTCTTTACTACTTTGCATTTTCCACTTTGCCTTGACTGAAGTAGTGGGTAATTTTTAGCAGGCAACCGAGGGCTGAATCTTGCATTATGCTGTGAAATATGGTACTATACAGGGGAGGAGTTTACCCTGCGGTGACCGTGACCCTCTTGAAGTTTTGAGCCAACACTTTCACCTTGGGAGCCCGGGCTCTAACTGTGGCTTACATGCCTTGCAACGAAGGAAGTAAAAAGCAGTTAGGAGGGCACCCACCTGTCGAGGACGGGTTCAAAGGAAACTTTGGGAGTTCACGGCATCTGCGGGGTCTCTTTTTTTAAAATTACGGGGACACCATACTAAATTATTGTTCCGACCAGCCCGTAAGCCAGGGCGTAGTGGAGCCATTTCCGGTAAAAAGCGGCTATTTTCATTTTTGCAGCGTAGAGGAACGTCCCCATGGAAAACTGCTTGAAAAGGAGGCGGAGCGCGGCTTGGAACGGGTGGCGGTTGCTTTAAGCGGCGGGATGGACAGTACGGCCGCCGCGATTATCCTGCAGGAGGAAGGCTACCGGGTGTTCGGAGTAACGATGCTGGTTGCCGGCAACGACCCGGCGAAGGCGGCGGAAACTGCAGCGGCATTAGGCATCGAGCACCACGTCTTCGACCTCCGGGAGGAGTTTAAGACCGCCGTCATTGACTGCTTTGCCGAAGCCTACCTTGCGGGCCGAACGCCAAACCCTTGTGTGGTCTGCAATCCCCAGATAAAGTTTGGCGCGCTTATGCGACGCGCGCTCTCCTTGGGCGCCCGGTACTTTGCCACCGGGCACTATGCCCGCGTCTGGAAGGACGCGGGCACGCACCGGTACCTGTTAGGACGGGGACTGGATGCCAAGAAAGACCAAAGCTACGTCCTGTATGCCCTTGAACAGAAGCAACTGCGCCATCTCCTGTTCCCCATGGGTACCAGGACCAAGGAGGAGGCGCGGGAGATCGTCCGGCGGCGGGGGTTAAAAACCGCCGACCGGGAGAGCCAGGAGATCTGTTTTGTTCCCGAAGGTGACTACCGCCGTCTCCTACAAAGAGCGGGCGGCGGTGGTCGGCCGGGGCCGATAATCGACCATCAGGGGAAGATCCTCGGGCGCCACCACGGACTGCCCTGCTACACGGTAGGGCAGCGGCGCGGCCTGGGGATCGCCGCGGGGTACCCGCTTTATGTACTGGCGATCGACCCTGACCGCAATGCGGTGATCGTCGGACCTGAAAGCCTTCTTTATAAAGACAGGTGTATCGTAGGGGAGACAAACTTCATTCCCTTTGACCGCCTGGAAGAGATTATAATAGTTACCGTCAAAATCCGGTCTACCGCTCCTGAGAGACCGGCCACGATCGCACCGGCGGGGGAAGGCAGGGCGTCAGTACGGTTTGCCGAGCCGGAACGGGCAATAACCCCTGGGCAGGCGGCGGTCTTTTACCAAAAAGAGACAGTGGTAGGCGGCGGGACGATTTTAGAGGTGTGACGTTAGGGCTTAGAGACTGGAGAAATCCACGGGAATTTCCGAGAGGTCTTGGTTTTCCCCGTTCGGGTGTGTTATAAATATTTCATGATTCCGAGGGCCGAAAACTGACAAGCAACGGCTGAAAGAGGAGGCAGATTTATGCTCCAGGAGGTGCGCGTCGGCCTTTTACCGAGGCTGCGGGACGCGCGGGGTGAGGAGCTGCTTTATGAAATCCGTACCGCATTGGGGATAGAAGGCGTTGAGGCGGTGCGGACGGTAAAGGTTTACCGCTTTGAGGGTGTTGACGAGCAGGCCGCCCGCTTGTTGGCGGAGCGGCTCTTAAGCGAAGCGGTTTTCCAGGAATACAGGATCAACGAACCCCTGATAACGGATGCCGACAGGCTGGTCGAGGTCGCCTACCGGCCGGGGGTGATGAACCCGGAGGCCGGTTCTTTGATGAAGGCGGCGGCTGATTTGGGGGTAAAGGGTCTTCTTGCGGCGGATTCGAGCATGGAGTATGCCTTCTTCGGGCAGTTGAGCGAGCGGGCGCTGGAAACGATCACCCGTCGGCTCTTAGTTAACGAGACGGTACAGCAGGTGGTGGTGAAAAGACCTGAAACACTCTTGTTGGGCGGTGAACCAGGGCGCACGCTGACGATTCCGCTCAGGGCGATGGACGACGCTGGGCTGATGGCGCTCGCGGCGGACCGGCTCTTCTTGAACCTTGAGGAGATGCGCCTGATTCAGGGTCACTTCCGGAAGCTTGGCCGCGACCCGACCGACGCGGAGGTGGAGATCCTTGCGCAAACCTGGTCGGAGCACTGTGTGCACAAGACCTTCAAGGCGCGGATCATTGTAAACGGGCAGGAAAAGAAGCCTTTCCTGACCCGGCTCAAGGAGGCCACGGCGGATGTCGCGCGCGGGGATTTGGTGCTTTCTGCCTTCGTCGATAACTCGGGCGTAATGCAGTTCTACGACGGTTGGGCGATCTGCGGCAAGGTGGAGACACACAACGCCCCTTCGGCGATTGAGCCTTACGGCGGTGCCGCTACCGGCTCGGGTGGCGTTTTCAGGGACATCATGGGGACAGGGCAGGGGGCAAAGGTGATCGCCTCTACCGACGTCTTCTGCTTTGCACCGCCTGGAACCCCGGCGGAAACAGTTCCGGCCGGTTGCCTGCACCCGCACTATCTCCTGCGGCGGGTTGTGGCAGGTGTCCGGGACTACGGCAACCGCATGGGCATTCCCACGAATAACGGGTCGGTCCACTTCCACCCGGATTTCCGGGCCAAGCCCTCGGTGATCGTGGGTTCCTACGGATTGATCCCCGCTGAACAGGCAGAGAAGGGGCTGCCCCGGCCGGGCGATAAGATCGTGGTCGCCGGCGGGCGTACAGGTCGCGACGGCATTCACGGCGCGACCTTTGCGAGCGCGGCGATGACCGACCGGACTATGACCGTCAACGCGCAGGCGGTACAGATCGGCCACGCCGTCGAGCAGAAAAGAATGGCCGATGCGCTGCTGATCGCACGGGACGAGGGTCTGATCCGTGCGATCACCGACTGCGGCGCCGGCGGGTTCGCCTCCGCCGTCGGCGAGATGGGGGCCCAGACGGGCGCGCGGTTGCACCTTGACCGTGCGCCGCTCAAATACAGCGGCCTCGCTCCCTGGGAAATCCTGCTGTCAGAGAGCCAGGAACGCATGGTGGCGGCGGTGGCACCGGAAAACGTCGGACGTTTCATGGAGATCTGCCGCGACCACAACGTCGAAGCCGCGGTACTCGGCGAGTTTACGGATACGGGCCGGTTTGAGGCGTACCACGGGAAGGAAAAGGTGCTCGACCTCGAAATGGAGTTTCTGCACCACGGGCTGCCCCAGCGGGAGCTTTCCTGCAGCTTCACCGCGGCGGAGCTAACGGAGCCGGAGATCCCGGTGCCTGCCGATTGGGCCGGGCTCTGCTGCCAGGTTCTCTCTCACCTAAACGTGTGCTCTAAAGAGCCGATCGTCAGGGTCTATGACCACGGGGTGCAGGGAACAAACGCACTGCCCCCGTACGGCGGTGTGGGTGGAGATGCGCCTAACGACGCCGCGATTCTCACCCCCATTCTGGGAAAACCATACGGAATCGTTGTTTCACACGGTCTAAATCCGGTCTTGAACAAGATCGACGCTTACTGGGGAGGGGTCTGGGCGGCAACGGAAGCGGTGGCGAACGCGGTTGCCGTAGGCGCAAATCCGCGGGAGCTTGCCCTTATCGACAACTTTATTTGGCCGGTACCCGAAGGGGAGTTCCTCGCCCACCTCGACCGGGCGGTGGACGCCTGTGCCGATTTCTCACGGGCGCTCGGCCTCCCGTTTATTTCGGGCAAGGACAGCCTCTCCAGCACCTATAGAGGAAGCGGAGAAACCATTCATATCCCGCCGGTTTTGTGCATCTCCGTTCTTGGGAGGCTGCCGGACGTAGCGAAAACCGTCTCCGCGGATTTCACAGACAAAGGGAATCCGCTCGTGCTCGTGGGAAGCCGCCGCGAGGAGGAGATGGGCGGCTCGGTATACTACGATCTCCACGGCTGCCTCGGGAGGAGCATCCCCCGTATAGACATAAACAGGCTGCCGGAGGTCTTTCTTGCGGTTCACGGCATGATAACGTCAGGTACGGTGCTGGCCTGCCACGATGTGAGCGAAGGCGGCCTGGCGGCGGCGCTGGCGGAGATGGCCTTCGGCGGCGGCTTAGGAGCGGAAATCGAACTGCCGGAGGAAGTCAGGCCGGATTTTTTCCTCTATAATGAGACCGCGGGGTGCTTCGTGTTAGAAATGGCCCCCGGCGCCGATCCCGCAGTACTCTTGACGGGAGTGCCCCACCTGCTGCTTGGCAAAACGATACCGGAGCCGGAGCTGCGGTTCAGCCACGGTAGGCGGCCGCTTTTCACCGTGTCACTGCAGCGCCTCCGTGCTGCCTGGCAGCGGCCGATGAAGGAGGTGTTCGGTGCGTGAGGCCGCCGGTGATTGTGTTGCGTACAGACGGAACCAACTGCGATGTGGAAACCGCCTTTGCGTTTGAGTTGGCCGGCGGAGCCCCGCGCCTCGTGCACGTAAACCGGCTCCGGTCTGGCAAGGAGAAACTGAACCGGTACAAGATATTGGCCATTCCGGGTGGGTTCTCGTACGGAGACGACGTCCACTCTGGAAAAATCTTAGCCGTGGAGCTTATATCATTCCTGCGGGAGGAAATAAGCGGTTTTATCGCCGGAGGCGGCTTGGTTCTCGGTATTTGCAACGGTTTTCAGGTGCTGATCCGGACCGGTCTGTTGCCTTTCGGTGAACTCGGGCGGATCCGCACGACACTGATGGTCAACGACAGTGCACGGTTCGAATGCCGCTGGGTGCGACTGCGGGTGGAGCAGAGCGCCTGCGTCTTTACCCGCGGCCGGGCGGGAGAAGTGGTCGAGTTCCAGGTGGCGCACGGCGAGGGGCGGTTCTTCACGGAAAACGCCACACTGGAGGAGATTGAGGCAAGAAGGCTGGTGGCGTTCCGGTACGTCGGCCCCGATGACAGACCCGCGCAGGACTACCCAGAGAACCCCAACGGCTCGCTTAACGCCGTCGCCGGTCTTACCGACCCCAGCGGCCGCATCATGGGGTTGATGCCGCATCCGGAGCGGAACATTCTGGCGCACCATCACCCGAACTGGCGCCGGCTAAGGGACCCTTTAAGTGTCGGGACGGCGGGGCGCTTTATTTTCGAGAACGCCGTGGCGGCGGCAAAAGAGGCTTAAGAGCGGGGAAAGAGGGTCAGAAGTCAGGAGTCAGAATTCAGAAGTCAGAATGTAAGTGGTGAGTGGCGAAAAAGTGTAGCGTTTTAGGCACGACACGGTGTTGGAAACGCCCCAGACGCCCTATTCCGGGCTACGGAATTTGGAAGTCAGAGGCCGGAGGTTAGAGGTTGACAAATGGAAGCAGAAAGCCGGAGGTCAGAAGCCGGAGGCCGGAGTTAATAATTTAGTAATTTAGTATGGTGTCCCCGAAATTTGTGTGTCCCCGAAATTTGTGGAGGGGTGTTTCTTATGCAGATAGCGGTGCTTGGCGGCGGCGGCTGGGGCACGGCGCTGGCCTGCCTCCTTGCCGGGAAGGGCTATGCGGTCCGCCTTTGGGCGCGGCGGCAGGAGCACGCGGCTGCGCTGAACACCAGGCGGGAAAACCTCCGTTATCTCCCGGGCGTACAGATTCCGC
>DTYU01000225.1 GCA_012961725.1 Desulfotomaculum sp. | reverse complement strand
GTCCGTTGTCCACCGGAGCGCAGTACTCCGTGTAAGAGTAGCGACATCGGCTTGGTTCGGAGCGAACTACGGATTTCAGAGGTCGGAAGCAAGAGGTCGGAAGTCAGAAATTGTTAAAGGGAGGAATTCGCAGGGCGAATTCCTACAAATAGTCTTGCGTCTGACTTCATGCATCTGACTTCTGTTGACGCCGTGTCGCGTTAGCGGCCCTACGCAGAGCGCTCCTTGGGGACAACGCCAGCGGCTTCTTGGAACTTGCGGCTCCAGGTAAGTTAAGACGGGAGCAAGACCGGACTTCCCGTCCACAAAAAGTGGGAGAAGAAATGCCACGTAAGGAGAAGAATGCACTGCTGCGGCGGCTTCCGGCGGTGGACGAGGTGCTCCGGTGGCCGGAAATCGGCGGGCTTTTTGGGGTCTATTCCCGAGGCGTGATCGTTGAGGCCGTGCGCAAGGTCTTGGCGGAAGTACGGGACGCCCTGCTTCAAGGCGAGACCCAGGATTTGGGGCGGGAGGCGCTGGTCCGCCGGGTTGACGACGCCTGCCGTCCGAGGCTCCGCCGGGTGATCAATGCCACCGGAGTGGTACTCCACACCAACCTCGGACGGGCCGTCCTGAGCGAGGGGGCGCAGAGGGCGGTTATCGGGGCCGCGGGAGGATACAGCAATTTGGAGTTCGACCTAACGACCGGGAAGCGCGGCGAGCGGTACTCCTTGGTCACGGAGCTGCTGTGCCGCCTGACCGGCGCGGAGGCTGCGCTGGTGGTGAACAATAACGCGGCCGCTGTGCTCCTTGCACTAAGTACCCTTGCTCCAGGACGGGAGGTGATCGTCTCCCGGGGACAGTTGGTGGAAATAGGCGGTTCGTTTCGGATTCCGGATGTCATGCGGCAGAGCGGCGCGATGCTGGTCGAGGTGGGAACGACCAATAAGACGCACCTGCAAGACTATGCCGGCGCCATCAATGAGCAGACCGCGCTGCTGCTGCACGTGCATATGTCGAACTACCGGATCATCGGGTTCACCCATGAGGTCCAAGTGGCTGAGCTTGCGGCCCTCGGACGGGAGCATGGGCTGCCCCTAATGTCTGATTTAGGCAGCGGGTCGCTTATCAACCTGGGCCGGTTCGGTTTGCCCCATGAGCCTACGGTACAGGAAACGGTGGCCGCCGGGGCGGATGTGGTCACCTTCAGCGGCGATAAGCTTTTGGGCGGTCCGCAAGCCGGCATAATCCTCGGGCAGCGCGATTATATCGACCGCATGAAAAAAAACCCGCTGACCCGCGCCGTCCGTATCGACAAGCTTACCCTTGCGGCACTGGAGGCCACGCTCCGGGAGTACCTCGACCCGGAAGGGGCCTTGAAAAGGATTCCAACGCTGCGTATGCTGATAAGACCGCTCGGCGAGATACGCGCAACGGCTGATAGAGTAGCGGCAGATCTCACAGGAGCGCTCGGTGCCGAGGCGCGCGTCTGGGTTGAGGAAGGCGTTTCTCAGGTGGGGGGCGGGGCGCTGCCGACAGCGGCGCCGGCAACGGTGCTGGTATGCGTGAAGTTTGCAGGAGTTGGCGAGAGCGACCTTCTCCGGCGGCTGCAGCAGGCCGACCCGCCGGTGGTCGCCAGGGCGGAGAGGGGCGCAGTGGTCATGGACCTTAGGACGGTAGACGAGGCCGAGGTGCCTCTGCTCATCAGGGCCTTTGAAGATGTAGTCCTGGAAGCCCTCCATGCCTGTATCAAGCGTCATCGTGAAGGATGAAAACCGAATGAAACATGTCACCATCGGCACCGCGGGACACGTAGACCATGGCAAGACC
>DTYU01000224.1 GCA_012961725.1 Desulfotomaculum sp. | reverse complement strand
GGCGGTTTCACAATTTCCAATTTGCAATCTTCAATTTACAATACGACATTCAAATGTCACCTACGGCATTATCGATCATGGATTTCCCGCCTTCCCTGCCTGACGATCACGTCGTGGATGGGAATAAGACAAGCTTTTCTATGAGAGCCCAAGAAACGTGGTGAATCGTTTTGTCCGATCCTTAAGCTGGTTACGGTTTACGGCCATCAACTTATGTGATAAGATTATACTGGTTTGAAAAGGGCTGGGAGGGGTATGTTGCTGGTAAAGGACCTGGTCTCGGCTTTGGTTAACTGGTTGGAGCAGCAGTTGTCGGAATCGGGATGCAAGGGTTATGTAATCGGCTTGAGCGGAGGTATTGATTCTGCAGTTGTTGCGGTACTCTGTAAAAAGGCTTGTCCAGACGGCGCTTTGGGAGTGATAATGCCGTGTTTTAACGATGAGAGGGACGCCCAGGACGCCGAGACCGTCGCAAGGCTCTTTGAGATTCCTTGTCTGACGGTTTGTTTGGACGAGACGTACCGCTTGTTTGCCGAGACGTTATCCGGCAAGCCCTTCGGAGAGCTGGACCACAAACAGATCTCCCTGACCAATCTAAAGCCCCGGTTACGGATGACGACGCTGTATTTCTTTGCGAACAAGTATCGGTCCCTGGTAGCCGGTACGAGCAACCGGAGTGAATTAACGGTGGGCTATTTCACCAAATACGGCGACGGCGGGGCGGATGTACTGCCCATAGGAAACCTGTTGAAGTTTCAAGTACGCGAAGTGGCGGCTTACCTTGGCATCCCGCGGGAGATCATCGACCGGCGGCCGTCGGCGGGTCTCTGGAAAGGACAAAACGACGAAGAAGAACTGGGCTTTACGTATGAGGAATTAGACGCCTACCTCCTTACTGGAGAAGTGTCACCGGGTATTCGGGAGAAAATCGAGCGCTTGTCCGTGAGAAATCGGCACAAGCTGCGGATGCCTCCGATACCGGGCTTTGCAATGCGAGGCTGATTATCCTACAGATTTGTTTGAAGGGCGGTCACGTGTACAGACAGGGTGACTCAAGTTGGCAGGACATTCGAAATGGGCCCAAATCAAGCGAAAAAAGGCCAAAGCAGACGCTGAAAGGGGCAAGACCTTCTCCCGTTTGTCGCGCGAGATTATTATGGCCGTACGTCACGGCGGGGGAGATCCGGAAGCCAACCCGCGTTTAAAAGCGGCTATCCAGCGGGCGCGGGAAGCCAACATTCCTTTTGATAACATCCAGCGGGCCGTCCAAAAAGGAATGGGCGAGATCGGTGGAGGGAAGTATGCTGAGGTAGTTTATGAGGGTTACGGACCGGGTGGAGTCGCGTTTCTCGTAAAAGCGACCACTAATAACCGGAACCGGACGGCATCCGAACTCCGCCACGTCTTTGCGAAGCACGGGGGCAGCTTGGGTGAGGCGGGGTGCGTGGGCTGGATTTTTCAGCAAAAGGGTCTTCTCTTAGTCGGGAGGAGCACCAGTTACAGCGAGGATGACCTGTTAATGTTTGCCGTGGAGAGCGGTGCAGAGGATTTCCGCCCGGTAGAGGACGGTTTTGAGATAATAACGGCACCGGAGGATCTTGCCCGGCTGAAGGGCGGTCTCGAGGTGCGGGGCTTCCGGGTTGAAGAGGCAGAGCTTACGTTTATTCCGCAAAACCTTGTTCCGGTCACCGGTGAGGATGGATTACGGGTACTGAGGCTGGTACAGAAGTTAGAAGAATTGGAGGACGTGGAAGCGGTTTACGCTAACTTCGATATCCCGCCAGAGCTAATGGAGGAGGCTACCATAGGGTAGCCTTAAAAGTTGTATGAGTCACTTGCCGGTGACGCATAATATATTAGAATACTATTCCACAGGAGGAAAATGAATGAAGAGGCTCTGGTGGGTAGTCATTCCAGTCATATCAGGGCTTTTTATCGCCGGCATATACCTAATCACTACCGAGCCTTACGGCCCGGTTGCTTTTTTGAGGAGAGAAGTGGTAAGACCGGAGACGGTGGTTACAATGGAACGGCGATACATCTGCGGAGACGCGGATTTAATGTCGGAAGGACCGGCACCGCAGGAACTGATCGGCCTGGATGCCGCGGAGCTGCAAGAAAGGTTTTCGGAGAAAGCAGGCTGGAGCCTGGTTCTTCAACTGCCGGCCTCAGTACGCTTGACCCGCAATGTCGAGGATTTCTGCCCTAGGCACCGGTCCTTTAGGCATTTAGGCATCAAGGACGGTCATGTTGCGGTGTTTCAGGGGCCGCTCGGATTTAACCACCGGCCTTTGCGTTGCGAAAAGCATCTTCCCGTGGGCGCACTCACCCCAGGAGTTCGTGCCAAGCTTTTGCAGGCGGTGAGTTTTGAAGTGCAGCCTCCGGCGATTCAGGCCCAGTTGCGGCGAGAACTGGAGTTCCCAGATGAGGCACGGCTTAATGCGGCTTTGGAAAACCTGGACGAATTGCAGGAATGATCGGTCGAATGTAGAAATATATGGAGAGGAGGGCCGGCGGTGCTGGTAGTGGGTATTGATCCGGGAACGGCGGTGACCGGTTACGGTGTGGTCCGCGGGGGCGAAGGATCAAGACTTGCGGTGGGTGACTACGGCTGCATCAGGACGGAACCCGACTGGCCGTTGCACCGCAGGGTTCAGGTGATATATCGCGGGATCCTACAGATCATCAAACAAGCAAAACCGGATGCGGTCGCGGTAGAAGAACTTTTTTTCAACAAGAATTCAAAATCTGCAATGGCTGTAGGTTATAGTCGCGGGATGGCTCTTTTGGCGTCGGCGGAAGCTGGCTGCCCGGTCTTTGAGTACCCGCCGGCGGTGGTGAAGCGCGCGGTAACAGGGCAGGGCCGGGCGACGAAGGAACAGGTCCAATATATGGTTCGGCACCTGTTGGGACTCCCTCAGCCCCCTTCTCCTGATGATGTCGCTGATGCCTTGGCCGTCGCGATCTGTCACCTTCATTCCACACTCCCGACAACCGCTTTTATTTGTATGACTTAGGAAATGATCGCTTTTTTACGCGGAAAATTGGTGCAGTCTTCGGCCGGGTCCGCCGTTATCGAAGTAGGGGGCATCGGGTACCGCGTTTATGTCCCTCTTTCCCTTCATTCGCGCCTTCCCGAATTGGGAATGGAATGCCGGCTGTACACACATCTGATTCAGCGGGACGAAAGAACCGAACTTTACGGTTTTAACAGCGAAACGGAACGGGACTTGTTCGGACTGCTGCTCGGGGTGAGTGGGGTAGGACCTAAGGTTGCACTGGCACTTCTCTCTTGTCTGTCTCCGGTTGAAATAGAGCGGGCGGTGGGATCGGGCGACCTTGGTGCGCTGCAAATGGTGCCCGGAGTAGGTAGAAAGACCGCGCAGCGGATTCTTTTGGAACTCAAGGACAAGCTCGCTAAAGCACCAAAGGCACCGGCGACGCAGGAGGTCGAGGATGCGACCGATGCGCTTGTGGCTTTGGGGTACCGCAGGGTCGAGGCTCAGGAGGCGGTACAGCAGGCTGTGCGGTCCGGTGCAAACGGTCTTGAGGCGACCTTGCGGTCGGCTCTCGGCTTACTCCTGAAGCGGAAGGATGTGGAGCCTAAATGAGTGAGATACGGATCGTTTCCACTGAGGCACAACCCGCGGATTCGGCGGTTGAAGCGGAGCTGCGGCCGAGAAGCTTAGTGGAGTTTGTGGGGCAGGAGAAGATTAAGGAGATTCTCAAGCTAACCGTTAAGGCTGCGGTCAACCGCCGGGAACAGCTCGACCACATTCTTTTTTTTGGGCCGCCGGGCCTCGGCAAGACCACCTTGGCGCGGATTATCGCTGCGGAGATAGGGGTCGGCTTCCGGGTCACCTCCGGTCCGGCGATCGAACGCCCCGGTGATTTGGCGGCGATTCTGACCAACTTGGCTCCCGGCGACGTTTTCTTTATTGATGAGATACACCGTCTGAGCCGGCC
>DTYU01000223.1 GCA_012961725.1 Desulfotomaculum sp. | reverse complement strand
GCGGCGGCGCTGGTTTCCGGGCAGATGTGGTTCAAGGTGCCGGAGACGATCAAGATCGTCTGCCACGGGATCCTGCCGCCGGGAGTCTACGCCAAAGACCTAATCCTCTTCCTTATCGGCGACCTGACCGCTGACGGCGCAACCTACAAGGCGGTTGAGTGTACAGGCCCGGCCATTGCGGCGCTCTCCCAGGAGGGCCGGTTCACCGTCACGAACATGGCGGTGGAGATGGGTGCCAAGGCCGGGCTGATGGAGGCGGATGAGAAGACGTTTGCCTGGCTCGCGGCACACGGCGGGGGCGGTTTTGCGCCGGTGGCGGCGGACCGGGACGCGGCTTACGCGGCGGTCAAGGAGTATGACGTTAGAAGCCTCGAGCCACAAGTGGCCAAGCCCCACCGGGTGGACAACGCAGCGCCGCTAAGCCAAGTTGCGGGGCTCAGGATAGACCAGTGTTTCATCGGCACCTGTACAAACGGACGCTTGGAAGACCTGCGGGTTGCGGCGGAAATCTTGCGGGGGCGCAGGGTGCATCCCCGTGTACGGCTAATCGTCGCACCGGCGTCACGGCGGATTTATCTCGAAGCGATGAGTGAAGGGATCTTAGCCGCGCTGGTCGAAGCGGGGGCGGCGGTGGTTACGCCGGGGTGCGGGCCCTGCGTCGGCACCCACAACGGTGTGCCGGCTGACGGCGAGGTTGTCATTTCGACCGCGAACCGCAACTTCAAGGGGCGGATGGGGAACGCGCGTGCGGAGATCTACCTTGCTTCGCCGGCCGCGGTGGCTGCGGCGGCAGTGGCAGGCGAGGTAGTCGACCCGCGCGAGTTTATCAAGTGAGCCGCTTATTAACCTTCGCGGGTTGATATGATATAGGAGTTGGATCAAAAAATAATCAAACCAAGACACTTCAGTTCACCTCTCAAAAGGAGCGTTTGCTGAATGAAGCTCGTAGGGCGGGCGCATAAGTTCGGTGACGACGTCAACACCGACTACATAATCTCCGGCAAGTACAAGTTTAAGACCCTCGACATGAACGATTTGGCGCGCCACGTGATGGAGGATCTTGACCCGGAGTTTTACCAGAAGATCCGCCCGGGCGACTTCATCGTGGCGGGGACGAACTTCGGCTGCGGCTCCTCGCGGGAGCAGGCGCCGCTCGCGATCAAGCATGCCCGCATCGGCGCCGTCTTAGCCAAATCGTTCGCCCGGATCTTCTTCCGCAACGCCATTAACACCGGACTGCCGGCGGTCGAGTGCGATACCGACCGGATACAGCCCGGCGACGAACTGGTGGTCGACCTCGTCGCGGGGGTGATTGAGAACCGAACTAAGGGCGTTGCGATCCCCGTCAAACCCCTGCCGCCGGTAATGCTGAAAATCCTTACCGACGGGGGACTGGTCGAACATTTCAAAAAACACGGCGGCTTCAGTTTTTGAGAATACAGTAGAAAGTAGTCAGGAGACGGTTTCGTAGGCCGGAAAAGGGCCGGAGGCCGTTTCCGGCAAAGAAACAGAGATTGCGCGTCAAGTGCCGGAAACGCTGCTTATTTTGGCCTACAATTGCTTTTGAGTCAGTAGTCAGTAGATAGCAGCAGCCTCTCTAAAGTAATTCTTTCGCCTTGAACGTATGCCAGGAGGATGAGATGCACAAAATCACCCTTATCCCGGGGGACGGTATCGGCCCGGAGATTACCACTGCCGCAAGGCGGGTGCTTGAAGCCTCGGGCGCCAGGATTGAATGGGAGGTCGTGGAAGCGGGTGAGAGGGTCATCGGCGAGTACGGTACCCCGCTGCCGGAGCACGTCCTCGAATCGATAAAAAGGAACCGCGTTGCGCTGAAAGGGCCGCTCACCACGCCGGTCGGCGGCGGCTTCCGCAGCGTTAACGTCACCCTGCGGCAGAAGCTCGACCTTTACGCCTGCGTACGTCCCGCAAAGACCCTGCCGGGGGTCGAGACCCGTTTTAAGGATGTCGACCTCATCGTTGTCCGGGAGAACACGGAGGACCTTTACGCCGGGAT
>DTYU01000222.1 GCA_012961725.1 Desulfotomaculum sp. | reverse complement strand
TGACCTGGCGGCATGCCTTAATTACTGTCAGGGGCTTCTCGACAAGCGGGTGACGCAGGCTGAACTTAGAAAAGCGCTCGAACGCTGGTCGGCGGAGGGGCGTATTGAAGCCAGGCCGAGCAGGGCGTTTGGGGGCATGCGGTGGGTAATTAACTTAAAAGGGATGGGGGATGAAACTTGAAGGATAAGAAGCAGATGAAAATTGTGGTCACCGGAGGCTGAGATGCGGCTGTTGTTTCTTACCGATACCCACCTGCGCGGGGCGGCACCGCGCAACCGGACGGATGATTTCGTAGCAACGCTTATGGCAAAGCTGCGCGAGGTGGTGCAGCTTGCAAACGAGCTATCGGTAACTGCGGTGCTCCACGGAGGGGACGTTTTTGACCTGCCGGTCCCCGGGCTTGCAGCGACCGGGGAGTTTGCGACGGTTTTGCGGGACCTTGAGGCGCCGCTTTATATAGTTCCCGGAAACCATGACCTCCACGGGCAAAACCCGGCCACTTTGATGCGGACACTTTTGGGGTTTTTAGGGCGGTGGGGGGTCGTCCGGATCCTTGATCGCACCCCGGTCTACCTCGACGACGGTAACGTCCGGGTTCAGATTTCCGGTGCGCCGTACCATTTTGCGATCGACGACGGAAGCGGTGATGACTACATAGTGAAAAAGCAGAATTGCGACGTGGCGGTACACGTTTGCCATGGAGCTTTGCTCCACAAAAGTTTCGGACTGATGGTTAAGTATACACTGATTGATGACATAGCAGCCGTGACAGAGGCAGATTTTACCCTTTGCGGCCACTATCACCTTGGTTATGACGACGTTTACCGGGACGGGAAATGGTTTATCAATCCCGGCGCGCTGGTACGGCTTTCTGCAAGTCCGGGGGAGATCTCGCGGTGGCCTTCGGTTGTGGTGCTGTTTTTCGACGGGAGCACGGCCCGGCATGAGACCTATAAGCTCAAGAGCGCCAAGCCGGGCCATGAAGTGCTCGACAGGACGGCCATCGAAGACTCGGTTTTCAGGGCGAAGAAGCGAGAGGATTTTCTCCAGACGGTTCGGCAGATAACTTCCAAAACCGGTTTTGCCCGTACGGATCCGCAGGCGATCCTGTTGCGGGTGCTTGACGGGATGAGGGATGATCCCGACTTTGCGCAGATTTATGCAGAGGTCACGCGAATCTGGGCGGAGGTGCTGGAAGAGGAAGGGGAGAAGGGATAGGTTCGAAGTTTGAGGTTCGAGGCAATAACTGAGGGGATTGGGCTTAAGGTCCGTTCGAGGTTCAACGTTCAAGGTTGGAGGTTTACGAGATAAGAGTAAAGGATAGAAGAATGCCGTTTATTCTGGATTCTGGCTTCTGAATTGTTGACCTGGGAGGAGGGGCTCGAGAGGTAAAGGAGGAAAGAGGAGTTTGCGGCGTTTGAAGCGGATCGTTTTGGAAAACTTCCAGTCCCACCGGCAAACCGAGATCGAACTTGCGCCGACGGTTACCGTTCTCATAGGGGAGTCGGATCAGGGGAAATCGGCCGTTGTGCGGGCGCTCAGGTGGCTGTTTTACAATAAGCCTAAGGGTGCAGATTTTCTTAGGGTCGGAGCCGAGGGCTGCCGCGTGGCGGTGGAGTTCGAAGACGGCCTGACCATTGTCCGGGAGAGGCGTGGCAGGACCAACCGCTACGAGATCCGGCAACCCGGACGGGAGCCATACGTTGAGGAGGGTTTCGGCCGGGAAGTACCGGGAGCGGTGCAGGAGCTGGCAGAGATGCACCCGCTCAAGCTCGAAGGGGTGAGTTTTGAGCTTCACGTGGCGCACCAGTTGGACCCCCCTTTCCTTCTCAAGGAAACGCCGGCGGTGCGGGCGCGGGCGGTAGGGCACCTTTCGGGCACCCACCTCTTTGATGCCGCTGATAAGAGAGCCGCCCGCAAACTCAATGAGCTGGCGCGCCAGCGGCGTGAGCTTGAGGACCGGATGGTTCAGATTCAGGTACGGATGGCAGAGTTCAGCGACCTCCCCCGGTTGGAGTCGCAATACGAAGAGTGCGCCGCGTTTTTTCAGCGGGGGCGGGAAACAGGGGCCAAGGTCACAGTGCTTGCCGCTCTCAAGGAGGAGTTCGAATCCAAATTGCAGGAGTTTCGGTGGGCTGAAAGCCTGCTGGAGGCGCTGCCGCGCACAGAAGAGCTGCAGGCCGCCTGCGAGGAGGCGGAGACGCTGGTCTCGCTCTTTTGTAAGCTGTGCGGTTTAAACGAAGATAAGAAGAGCAATCATTATTTCCTCGGCCGGGCAAGAAGCGTTCTGGCGGTGACCGTTGCGGCAGGGGATGCAGAGAGGCTTGCGGCGGAGGGCAGGGCTGCGGTGGAACGGGCCAAGGCTTTGCGGGGCATTCTTTTGCAACGCGTGTCTCTAACGGGTGAACGGGAGAAAGCCGCTGGCATTCTGAGAGCGATGGAGATACTGCCGCTGGCGGAGGAGCTTTACAGCCGCTCCCGGGAAAGCGCCGCACAGCTCGCGAATTTGCGGGAGTTGACCCGCCGCCGGGCCGAGATAACCGCGAGGTTGCAGCGGGTACAGACAGCAGAGATCGGGCTTGAGGATATCGGGTTGGCGGCCCGGTGCTGGGATGAGGTGAAAGCAGACACGGAGCGACTCCGGCGGTTGAAGGACCTCCAGCAGAAGGTGTTATCTGTACGTCGGGAACTCACCACGGCGGAGAAACGTCTCGGCGAGGCCCGTGCCGAGGCCGGGCACCAGGCCGGGAAGCTAAGGGAAGTGCTGCTCAAGATAAAACGCTGCCCGGTGTGTCTAACACCTTTATCGCCGGAACAGGTTGAGAAGATCTTGGAGGGGCACGGCGCGTTTGAGGAGTGAGCAGTGAGAAGTTTGAAGTGGGAGGATAGGGGAGGGAATTCGCGGAGCGAATTTCTACCTCATGTTGTCGACGACTGACGACCAAATAGGTGGGCTGCAAACAGGCCGACGACTGACGACCGACGACTCAAAAGAGGAGGGGTCTCTATGAGCGATTTTGAAAGGGAGCTCAGCCGGCTCAAGGAGGGCATTGAAAAAGCCAAGCGCCTGCGTGAGAAGGCAGCGGGGCAGAAAGAGGTTCTCGAACAGAGGCTGCGGGAGATTGAGGCGGAAATCCGCGCCCAGGGTGTGGAGCCCGAGCGGCTTGAAGAGGAAATCGCCCGGCTGGAAGCAGAAGCGCGCCGTGCCCTGGCGGAGGCGGAGAAGCTCATTCCGTGGGAGCTTATCCGGCGTCTGCAAAACGGCCGGAACGCAGCCGGGGGTAGTCAGCCGTGACACTAAACGACCGCATTGCCGAGGGATTATCAGACTTCCGGGAGTATGTAAACCGCCGCCGGTGGGAATACGACCGGTTGGCAGCCGAGAAGCGGGCGGGTGAAGAAAAACTCGCCCGGGTCAAGATCGAGGAGGCCGTTGTCATTCAGACCCGGGAGGTCTTTCAGTCGGCTGCGGAGAAGGCGCGGGAGCAGGCCAAAGAAGGCATGGAACGGGTCGTGTCCTGGGCGCTGCAGTCGGTTTTCGGCCCTGAGATATCCTTCGAGGTATCCTTAGAGGAACGGCGGGAGCAGCCCGAGGCCGATTTCTTTGCTGTGAGCACCTACGGTGGGACCACACCGGTTCGGACTGAGCCTACCGAAGCGCGCGGCGGCGGAGTTGTAGACGTCATTTCCTTGGCCCTGCGGTGCGTGCTTCTCGAGCGCACCCGCATGGGAGGGCCGCTGATATTGGACGAGCCGGGGAAGCACGTGAGTGAGGAGTATGCACGCGCCCTCGGAGAGCTTATTCGGGCGATGAGTGAAGAGGCCGGCCGACAGATAATTATTATTACTCATAATACCGAACTTGCTGAGACCGGTGAGATTGCCTACCGTGTTGAACTCAGGAATGGGGAAAGCCAGGTCATGCCTATCGGTGCCGCTCCTGACAGGAGTTGAGGCTTGAATTTAGAATTAGCCAGATATTTTTTTCCAGAAGGACTACTTGATTATTTTGATATTATATCCCACAAAACTATAGAAGATCAGGTACTACTATTTTATCAAACCAAATTGGCTTAAACACTGATATACAAGGTGTGGAAGTTGCTGTTACCC
>DTYU01000221.1 GCA_012961725.1 Desulfotomaculum sp. | reverse complement strand
GCCAAAAACGCACGGGCGAGGGCTATCCGCTGGGCCTCGCCGCCGGAGAGCTGTATCCCTCCTTCGCCGATTCTGGTGGAAAACCCGTCCGGGAGCTGCATGATAAAGTCGTAGGCAGCCGCCTTTTTGGCCGCCGCCGCGACCGCTTCTCTGCCGGGAGGGTTTACGCCGTAGCAGATGTTGTCCCAAATGGTGCCGCTGAAGAGGAACTCCCCCTGAACGAGGTAGCCGACCTTTCGCCGCAGGGACCCGAGCGTCACTTCCCGTATATCAGTGTCATCGATAAGAATCCTGCCGGCGGCAGGGTCGTAAAGCCTGACCAGCAGCCTCGCAAGCGTGCTTTTGCCCGAGCCGCTCCTGCCGACAACCGCCGTGATCGTGTGGGGCGCAAATTCTGCGGTTACGCACCTCAGGACGAGGTGTGCAGACGTATAGCCGAACGCGAGGTTTTCACAGACCACCCTGCCTTCCATGACCCTGAGTTCCGCTGCCCCGGGCCGCTCAAGAACAACCGGCTGGGTCTGGTAGTATTCCAGGAATCTGTGTAAGCTGGCCCGAACGTCCTGAAAGGCAAGCACGGCACCGGAGATCGAAGCGATACGGGGGTAAAGCATCCCTGAGATCAGCAGGAAGGCCATCAGCGTGCCCAAGGTGATCTCGCCCGCCAATACCAGCATACCGCCGTACCACAGGATTCCGAAAGACCAGATGTTGTTGACCAGCGTTACCGAGAGCTCCGAGAGCCTGCCGAGCATAAACGACCTCACGTTGAGCCGCATCAGTTCCCCCAGGCCCCGCCTGAAGTTGTCCGCCTCTGTCTCTTCGGTGTTTAACGTCCTGATCAGTTGAATGTTGCGAAACCGCTCCACCACGAAGCCGGAGAGCGCCTGCGACTGTCCTTTCCGCAGAAAGGCATAGCGCAAAAGCGGTTTGCGAAAGCCGATAATCACGAGCACCTGCAGCGACAGCACCAAGAAGACAAAGACGGCCATGTTAAAGTGCCAGCCGACCATAATCGCGCCTATGATTACGCCGAAAAGCAAATCCAGCGGGATGTTGATCAGCAGCCGGCTGAAGAAGGTTTCGATCGCTTCGGTATCCCCGAAGACCCGGTAGTTCAGTTCGCCGCTTCGCTGCACCGAGAGGAAGTCAAAGGGAGCCTTCTGCAGACGGGTGAAGAGGTCCTGGCGCATCGAGAGCTTGGCCTGCTCGAAGCAGTTTACCAGGACGTAGTCCGAAATTATGCCGGTAAACGACATAACGACAAGGACTGCGCCGCAAAAAAAGAGCAGCGGCAGAAGGAGGTCCTCCCGCTGACCGTGAAAGATCACGTCGATCAAGAACTTGGTGATGTAAGGAGTGGCCAGACCGAGAAGAGAAAACACAAGCGCGGTAAAAAAACCGAAGGCAATCGCCGGCGTCTTGCCTTTGAGGTAGATTCTTATCAGTTTCCATAAAGTTCTCAGGTCTTTAAACATAACCTTGCCGCATCACTGCAATAATCAGCTCCGGATAAGGCTTTTCAGTGCCGGAGTGTCACCGGAGCCTATGGCTGAACTCACAGCTTCGCCGGCTGCGCGCCCCGGGCGACAAGCTCTTCGTAAAGCTTTTCCACACCGGGATGCGCGATGACGCAAAAGCGCCCGCCCGACTCGATCACCACCCGCCGGGGAGAATCGAGGTGCCGGAAATAGGTTGCTGTTTCGCCGTTTTGGAACCTGAACCGGCCGGTGGAAAGCCCGGGCAGACCGAGCCCTGTACGCAGTTTTGCCTGCCAGGGTCCGGCGCTTTCTACGAATGCCACCCGGGCCTGCGCCAGTTTGATCTCCTTCGCACCCCAAGCGCCCGTTTTCACCTGTAATTGTTTCTCCGTCAACTGCCAGCCAGCACCGGTATGCAGCAAGCTCAGGCTCAGCAATGCCGCCACCGGAATTCCTACTACCAGGGCGAACGGCAGCCGAAGTTTCCGGAAAGGCGTCCCTTTTCTTAACTGGAGCAATATTACAACCGGCCCGATGCCGAAGGCCCCGATGACGATAACGTGAAATACAAAGTCAAACGGCACGAAAAAGGCCTTAACTACCGCCAAGAAATCAAGCTGGTAGGCCAACCTTCTCACCCTCCCACCGGGCGAAGATCTCTTCCTTCTTGGCAGCCAGGGCCTGCAGTTTTCCCCGGTAGGCCGTACCTAAGTAAAAGCAGGCCTCACACTTGCGCTGAAACCTCTTCTCCACACCCAATTCAGCATACGCCGCTTCCGGACCTTCGAGGTGCAGCCACCAGTAAAGCACGTTTCGCTGCATCCGCGCGACGATCTCAGACAAAGGTGCTCCGGAAGCCAAAGTGTCCACGGTGAAAATCTCCTCTGCCCTGCTGTTTACGATATGCCCGCAGCAAAAGAGCACCCTGCCGTCCGGTAAAATTGCCAGGGTCTGCCCGGCTTCCCGGCAGGCGCCTTTTTCTCTTTTTTCCGGATCGGAAACAAAGAGGTGTGCCGGCAGTTTTTGCCGGGCGCGTCCCAAAGGAAAAACGAAGTCTTCCAGGAATTTAATCTCTTGCTGAATACCAGCCTCTTGAAAGGTTTTACGCAGGTAGCCGGTCCTGATCCTGGCACCGGGATGGAGTACCGTGCCCACCAGTACAGTCATTCCCAGCTCGGTTGCCGCCCGCACGGCGTTTACCACGTTCTGCTCACCGCCGAACGCCTCAAGATACAGCAGGTGAAAATCATCGAAGCTGATGTTAAGTTCGTCCAAGCCTGCCGCCCGGAGATTTTGCAGGAACTGGTGCGCCTTCTCGGGTATCTTCGCCCACCAGGCGTTGGTTACCAGACGCGTCACAAATCCTTTCTCGTGCGCTAAACTTATGCCGGTCTTGAGGAGCTCCGGGTAGAGGGTGGGCTCGCCGCCCGTGAAGACCACCACTCTAATAGACGGCACGACGTAGGCCTCTTCGATCACCCGCCGCATATGCTCTGCCGCGATCACTTCCCGGTGCTCCGGCCCGGCGGAAACGGAACAGTGATCGCATTGAAAGTTGCATTTATACGTCATGAGGAAGGCCAAACTCTGTGGGATCATGCTTTTCACCTCTTCTTTTCGCACAGGTGTTCGTTAACGGCGGCGACAAACCTATCCGGGTCGGCGGGGGAAATATACCAGGTTTTGGCGTCGGTGGTCTTAATTCGTATCATCCGTTTGAGATTCGTGGCATAGATCCTCACAATCTCGTTATCTATGAGGACCAAACCAGCGTAACAGAAAAGCCCCGCATTCGCAAAAACCTTGACCTCCGGTTTAACGTTGTCCGCTATTTCCAGAGAAGCGATTTTCTCATAAGGAAGAGCAATTGAACAAACCAGTCTTTTTATGACTAACTGGTTTGAACTAACGATGTATTTGAGTGGTACAAATAGGTAAACGAGTAACCATAGCCCGCTGATCACTAAGGTGACCCACCCGACTTCTCTAAACTCTTCCCCTTGCATCATCATGCAGCCCGGAACACCCAAGAAGAACAGTGCTGAAAGACCGTAAGTTCCAATTTTTATAACCAAATCATACGGCGCCATTTCAAACACCTTGATATCCAAAAGATTCCCCGCCTCTTATATTACACTGCCAATTAACATCTTGCCCTGTTCTGACCACAAGATTCGTCCTCCGTGTTTTCCAAACTAGTTTAGGAGTGCAAAATACCGCCACAGCGTTTCTGTTTCATGCCGTGTGTCAGTACAAGATTTACCTAATAATACTTAAACCCTAATCATAATGAGATTCGGTTTTGGGGATGGTTTACCCATCCCCAAAACCGCCAAAACCGCGCGGCTCTACCAAAATTTAATTTCCTTCTTCACGATATAACCCAAGTAGACTGCTGCTACTGCAGCTACCACGTGAGCACCAACACCGAGTGCAGTTACAGCAACTACTGCAGATGGAAAGAACCACTCTGGCTTTACCGTCCCTGGCTTCGCCGGATTATTGGCCTCAATTGCCACCGCGTCCACCGGCCGCTCGAGTTCGAAGTCTCTCACTCCTCTCCACCTCCTTCCCTTTTGGATTTAGAAGAAGGTGGTCTCCATTGAAAATCACTCTCCCCAGATATATAATATGTGCCGAGGGTGAGGTGGGTTTTCCCCTGTCGAACCGTTTCAGGGTGGGTTGACGGGGCCGGAGACCACCTTACTCTCATTTATCGCCGCTCTTCGTCAGCGCTCAGCCGCCTTTACCGCCTGCGCCATTAGATCGACAAACCGCGCCAGTGAACGCATCTCCCGTTGGGTCGCCCTCTTTTTTACCTCTTGCAGCACGGCTTCGTCCGCACCACTTGTTTTGTCAACCAAGAACTCGCTGTCGTCGGCATAAGCAAAGACCTCCTGGTCTTCGCCGGTTCTGCTGATGCAGATGAACGGCTCAAAGGCCTGTGCGGTAAGGTTCCGGAAGGTGTACACCGTTTTCCAGGCTCCTTTTTGCCTTCGGTGCTACTATCTCCGTGGCGGTACGCAAGCAGACAACGGTATAACCTTGCTGGGGCCACACCTTCACCTCCCGCACCCGTGTAGTCATTGACGACTCCGCGTTTACCCCGGTATCTCCCATCCGCGCCAGGCACAAGTATGGCGCCACAGCCGCCAGCGCCGTCGTGGCCAGCGATCTTAACAGGGCCTGGCGTCTGGAAGCTTCCAGTTCCCGGTTGTCCTTTTCCGGCACATGTTTTTTGGGGTCTTTTGATCCCCTATTAAGCGCTTCCTCCAAGGTCTTTTCCCTCCCTCCGGATAATCTGTTGCCGGCGCATTTTCATCGTTTCCAAGAGCGGGTCTCCTGCTTCGAAGAGGTCTATTCGCGCAGTTCCGGTGAGTCGAAAAAAAGCCCGGAGACAAGGTTCTTTTCGCCATCCGGTGTGAAAACCACCGTGACTTTTACCCCGCTCTCTTTTTCAAACTCCGCCTTGTAGATGACCACCGTAGCCTCTCCCTGCTTCTCAACTTTGGAAACCGTTCTCGATTCATAAAGACCGATCTTGGAAACCATGTCCTGGCGCATCTGCGCGAAAGCCGTTTCCGGCAGCACACTTTTCATCTGCGCGTCGAAATCCCGGGAGAATTTGGCGTAGTCTCCCTCGTTGAAGCCGGCCAGCAGGTTGTCAGCGATCGGGTCCGCATACGCCAACACCTTCTCTTTGTCCACAGGAACCTCCGCTTTCTTACCACAGCCGCCACCCAGCACAAGTAAGAGACACACCGCAAATACCAAAACCTGCTTCATTGACCTCCTCCTTTTTTAGAAAAATACTTACCTTTGCTAACCGAGGTGAGCGGTACACAACCTTGGAAATAAGATAAAACGATCGCGGCAGTTTGTCTATCACCCTTTAGGGGTGATTTTTGTACTACTTGAGGGGTGATGATCAAAAAGACGGAGTCATCCTCGCCCGTAAATATGTCTGGCTAAAGAGGAATCTCGGGCGCCGGAGAACGAGTCCTCCGGCGAAACTTGCGCGGCTCCTTAACCCTGAGCCTACGGTAGATATTCCGGCAGTGAGTCTTCACAGTATTTACGCTAATAAAGCATTCCTTTGCGATCTCTTCATCAGCCAGCCCAGCAACCAACAGTTGCAGAATTTCCCGCTGACGGGGGGTGAGTTCCTGCTCTATTTTCGGCGGTAAGGGAGGCGATAAGCAGGCCCTTTGACCGGCGTAGTCGGTGTGCGGCCTTGAAAACCGATCCTCGATTGACTCAACCAAGCTCCGAAGCAGCGCGATGGTGGAAACGAGTTCCTTCTCCGCACCCAGCGAGATATCGAGGTAACCGATAATGTTGCCTGC
>DTYU01000220.1 GCA_012961725.1 Desulfotomaculum sp. | reverse complement strand
TGGTGTCCCCTAAATTATGAAATGGTGTCCCGTAAATTATGAAACTAATTTAGTATGGTGTCCCCGAAATTATTCATTCACGCCACCGGTCTCGCCGGCCCTTTCGAAAGCAGGCTCCGGGGGTGTGTGAGCCTCATCTCGCGGTTCGCCGGCTTCACCCGCCGCTTCCGCCACAGGCTGAGCCGCTTCGTCCTCTCCGCCCGCGGGTTCAGGTGCCATCTTTGTCTCGCCCTCAGGCCCATACCCTTCCCTCACCGCCTCTCTCAACGACAGCCGCATCCGCCTTCCGGCGGGATCCACACTCAACACGCGTACGGTAATCCTTTCCCCTTCCGTTAAGACATCCTCGGGCCTGGCCACGTGCCAGTCGGCAAAATGAGATATGTGGATGAGGCCTTCCACCCCCGGTTCCAACTGCACAAACGCACCAAACGGCACGAGCCGTATGACCCTCGCCTCTACGAGGCTGTTTACGGGATACTTTTCCGCCACCGAATCCCACGGGTTGGGAATCACCTGCTTCCGGGACAGGCTCACCCTTTCGTTCTCCCAGTCCACCTTGATGACCTTGACCTCGATCTCGTCGCCCACGTTCAAGACCTCACCCGGATGGTTGACCCTGTACCACGAGATCTCCGAAACATGAAGCAGCCCGTCAATCCCGCCTATGTCGACGAAGGCACCGAAAGAGGTCAGGCGCCGGATCACACCCCTTACAACGGCACCTTCCTCAAGAGACGCCAGCGTCTCCTTGCGCCGCTGCCGGTACTCCTCCTCCAATACGGCCTTGCGGGAAAGGACCACCTTTTTCCGTGCGCGGTTGAATTCGATGATCTTGCAGTTCACTTGTTGCCCTACGTATTTTGAGAGGTCCTCGACATACCCGCGCTCCACAAGGGAGGCCGGCAAAAAAGCCCGGACGCCTAAATTGACGATCAGCCCCCCTTTAACCACCTCCCGGACGGTTCCTTCAACCGGCGCTTGGCTCTCGTAAGCCGACTGGAGTCTTCCCCAGGCCTTTTCGGCGTCTGCCCGTCCTTTGGAAAGGATGATTCGGCCCTCACTGTCCTCTGCCTTCACCACCCAAACATCTATTTCATCCCCGACGCTCACCACTTCTTTCGGGGAGGCGATTTCAAAGCAGGAAAGTTCCCGGAGCGGTATCACGCCCTCCGATTTTGCCCCGACATCGACCAGGACCTCGCCCTGGTTGATCTCCACGACCACCCCCTTGACAATCTCTCCGCCGCGCAGGGTTTTAACCTCCGCTGCCCGCATCTCTTCCTGCGCGTTTTCCCCAAGCTCATTCATTCGCCTTTCTACCTCCTCGATAATCCAATCGGGCGTGGACGCCCCGGCGGTCAGCCCGGCCGCCCTTACTCCGGCAAACCACTCCGGCTTAAGCTGATCGGCGGTCTCAATGTGATAGGTCGGTGTCCCCGTCTGCAGGCAAATACGCGTCAGCTTCTGCGTGTTCGCGCTCTCGTACCCGCCCACGACGACCATCACCTCAACCCGCCGGGCCAGCTCCAGCGCGGCCTGTTGTCGTTCGGCAACTGCGTGGCAGATCGTCTCAAAGACTTTGACCTCCGCGCCATGCCCGTTTCCGACCTCGCCGACGACCCTATCGCGGCTTTTCAGGACCTTCACCACCGCTTCAAAATTACTGAGCGGCTGGGTCGTCTGCGCTATGACACCGAGACGCGGATGCTCCGGGAGCCTTGCGGCTTCTTCCGGATTCTCCACCACCTGTGCCTTACCGCCCGTCCACCCTACGATCCCGCTGACCTCCGGATGGTTCTTGTCCCCTACCACCACCACGGTATAACCTTCTTCGGTAAGGTCTTTGGCCAACCGCTGGGCCCGCCTCACAAACGGGCAGGTGGCATCCACAACCCTCAAACCCAATTCCTGGGCGGCCGCCAGAACTTCGGGTTCCACCCCGTGGGACCGGATTATCAATGTCCCCTCTTTTGCGGCCGCCAGATCTTCAATCACCTGAATCCCTTTCCCGGCCAAGAAGTCCACGACCTGAGGGTTGTGGATCAGCGGTCCCAGGGTAAAAAACGGCCCGGTGTTCTCTGCGCGGGCTTTGAGCGCTAACTCTATGGCCCGCTTTACTCCGAAGCAGAAGCCCGCCCATGCGGCGCGTGTGACCTCCATTAGCCGGCATCATCCTTCATTAGTACGCCGATCTCCGCAATCATCTTCTCTCCGCCTGCAGCTATCTCTTCCCGTGAGGGCTTCCCTTTTTCCGCTTTGAGGTAAAAGGGGGTTCCGACCTTGACTTCCACCTTGCCGCAGACCCCGCGCGTCCCGATCAGCGCCACCGGCACCACAGGCACCCCTGTCTTCAGAGCAAGAATCGCCGCTCCCGGCTGTGCCGGCAGGAGCTGACCCGTATGGCTGCGCCGTCCCTCAGGAAAGACCCCGACGACGTGACCGCGCATCAGATGGTCAATCGCAGTTCTCAGCGCTTTGCGGTCGAACCCCTCGCGACGCACCGGAAAAGCGCCCCAAGCCCGGATCAGCCACGCGAGAACCGGTATCCGGAACAGCTCCTCCTTTGCCATGAAGTAAACGCGCCGGGGAAGCGCCGCACCTAAGACCAACGGATCCCAATAACTCTGGTGGTTGGCTACAACCATCACCCCTCCCTCCGGGGGGAGGTTTGCAGCCCCTTGCACCTTCCAGCGCCTGAGTACCGGGAGCAAGAGCTTGAGCAGCGCCCAGGCAAGCCAATACGCCATCACGCTCAGCCCCCGCGCACCAAAGAGAGAATCGTCTCCGCCACCTGGCCGGGGCTCTTGCCGGTGGTGTCGATCACCACCGCGTCGGGTGCCTGGATAAGCGGTGCCACTCCGCGGGACGCGTCCCGGCTGTCGCGCCTCATAATTTCATTTATCTGTTCTTCATAACTGATACTATACCCTTCACCAGCGGCTTCAGCGTACCGGCGCCTGGCCCGTTCCTCAACGGTCGCCGTGATAAAAAATTTCCTTTCGGCATCCGGCAGCACGACCGTGCCGATATCCCGCCCCTCCATCACCACCCTGCCTGACGCCGCTAAACGCCGCTGTTTTTCAGTCAGGTGCCGCCTTACCCCGGGAACTTCGGCGACCCTTGATACGAAGCGGGATACCTCGGGAGCCCTTATCTCTCGGCTTACGTCCTGACCGTCTAAGTAAACCCTGGTTGAGCCGTCTTCTCCAGAGCCCAGCCTGATCTCTACACTTCCAGATAGGTTGCTGAGCGCTTCGACATCCCAGGCGGGTATCCCCGCTCTCAACGCTGCAAGCGCCACGGCGCGGTACATCGCCCCGGTATCGATATAGGCGTAACCAAGCCGCCTGGCAACCTCTTTGGCCACGGTGCTCTTTCCGGCACCCGCCGGTCCGTCTATGGCAATACGCAACCCGAGAACCTGTCCTTTCGGATTACCGAGGTTTTGATTTCGACACTGCGCGCAAATTTCCTTTTTTCAAGGCAAATTTACTTCCAAAGCGGTTGCCTTTCGCGCAATTGCCGAAAGGTTTCCGCAAAACCGGGATAGGAAACGTTCACCGCCCCGGCATCGCTTATGACCGTCTCCCCGTCAGCCGCCAGTCCGGCGACGGCTAAGGCCATCGCCACCCGGTGGTCCCCGTGGCTTTTGAGCCTTGTTCCCCTAAGGCGCTTCCCCCCGCGGATAATCAGACCGTCCGGCAACTCTTCCACCTCGGCGCCCAGGCGGGAAAGCTCCGCTGTCATGGTCGCGAGCCGGTTCGATTCCTTATACTTCAGCTCACCGGCGTCCCTGATCACGCTCTTGCCGCTTGCATAAGCGGCCGCGACGGTCAGGACGGGAACCTCGTCAATCAGCCGCGGGATAAGCTCTCCGCCGATCTCGAACCCTCTCAATTCGGACGCATAGACCGTTATATCGCCGTAAGGTTCCCCGCTGGTGTTGCTTAGGGTCACCTCGATCCCCGCCCCCATCGCCTGGAGGACCTCCAAGACCCCGGTGCGGGTCGGGTTCAGCCCCACTCCGCTTATCTTCACCGCGGCATCCGGGACTATGCAGGCCGCCACCATCAAGAAGGCTGCCGAGGAGATATCGCCCGGCACCCGGATGTACGTTCCCTTCAGTGAAGGTTCTCCTGTTACGCTTACCGTGAGACCCGAACGTCTAACCTCAGCGCCGAAATGCGCCAGCATCCGCTCGGTATGGTCGCGGGATTGCACCGGTTCGGTGACGCTCGTTTCTCCCGGCGCATAAAGCCCGGCCAGGAGGACCGCCGACTTAACCTGGGCGCTTGGCACGGGTGAGTTGAACTCAACCGGCTGAAGCCTCCCTCCTTGTACCGCAAGCGGGGCAAGTTCGCCGCCCCTCCGCCCGATGATTCGCGCGCCCATCGACCTCAAGGGCCTTACCACCCGGCCCATCGGCCGCCTCCGCAGGCTCTCATCCCCGGTAAGGACGCTGAAAAAGGGCTGTCCCGACAGAATACCCAAGAGCAGCCGCATGGTGGTACCGGAGTTCTTCGCGTCAAGGACCGCTGAAGGTTCCAAAAGGCCGTGAAGCCCCCTGCCGCGTACTATCACGCGGCCCGACTGGGGCCCTTCGATATCCACGCCCAGTTTCCGGAAACAGGCGAGCGTAGCCAGACAGTCCTCCCCTTCGAGGAAATTCTCGAGCGTCGTAACGCCGTCCGCTATCGCCCCGAGCATCAGCGCCCGGTGCGAAATCGACTTGTCGCCCGGTACGTTCACGGAACCTCTCAGGGATCGGATCGGCTTGATTCTTAACTCCAACGAAGGCAGCCCCCTCTTATGGTTCACGGTTCACAGTTCACGGTTCATGGTTAGAGTCAGATTGATGGGCCGGAAAAAGGCCCAAGGCCGTCCCTTTAAACTTTGAACCTTGTAGCCTTCAACCTTGAACCCTGAACTTTGAACCTTGAACTTTGAGCCTTGAACCCTCTACCGCTTGCGCGTTTCTACCCCTGTCTCCCGCAGGAGCCTGACGGCTTCCTCCTGATCCTCCTCCCGCGCAAAGCCGAGCCTTATCGTCCCCCCTTCGCCCTCCCGTACCCTGAGGATTTCGATGTCACAGATATTGATCTCGTGCCTGCCGAGAATGCCGGCCAGGCCCGCTATCACCCCGGGCCTGTCCGGGACCGTAACCACTATTTCATACAGCTCGGGAAGGTACCCTTTGCTTTTGGCGGGCACCGTCTGCCGCAATGCCTGGGCTTTTCGGAACCATCCCTCGGCCCCGGCGCCGTTTCCGGTTTTTAACAAGGCGGCCAGCGAAGCGAGCGCCGCCTGGTACCTGCCTATCATCCCCAGGATGGCTTCCCTGTTGGCGATAACGATATCCCGCCACATCCCCGGGTCACCCGCGGCCACTCGCGTACTGTCCCGGAAACCGCCGGCGGCGAGCGGTAAGACCGCCTCCCGCTCGGGCAACTCGGCGATCGTATTCACGAGCGCCGCAGCGACACAGTGGGGAAGGTGGCTCACCGCCGCCACGTATCGATCGTGCTCTTCGGGAGAAAGTTCGATGACGCGCGCCCCTACCGCGGCGGCCATCTTGCTCACAGCCTCAAGCGCGCCGCGGTCGGTCTCTGCAGCCGGTGTCAAGACGTAATAGGCGTTTTCGAACAGGTACGGGTCTGCGTTCTTGACCCCGGTTCTCTCCGATCCGGCCATAGGATGGCCCCCTACAAAGTGAAAGCGGTGAGCCTGCGCGATCGGCTGCAGGGCGTTGACTATCCCGGCCTTGACGCTTCCCACGTCCGTAACGATCGTGCCCGGTTCAAAGTCGCCTGCGGCCTCCGTAACCACCGGTATCACCGCGCTGACCGGAGTGGCTACGATAACCAACGCCGCACCGGAAACGTCTTTCAGGTCGGCTGTCACCCGGTCAACCGCGCCCAGCTCTAAGGCGAGCCGCAGTTTTTCGTGATCGCGCCCGATACCGAGCACCTCTTCCGCAAGGCCCAAACGCTTCAACGCCATCCCTAAAGAGCCGCCGATCAACCCTACGCCGATAATCGCTACCCGTTTGAACACCTGTGGCCCTCCCAGCGGGGATACGAACCAAGAATCTTGAAAAACGTACTCTGCTTCTTTATCGCCGCAAGCGCTCCGGCCACGGGCGGATCTTCCCGATGCCCCTCACAGTCGATGAAAAATATATAGTGGCCGATGCTCCGCCGTGCGGGGCGGGACTCGATCCTGGTGAGGTTGATGCCGCGGGAAGCAAACTCGCCCAAGGCCGCGTACAGCACTCCAGGCCGGTCCTGTACCAACGAAAAGGCTATCGATGTCTTATCCCTGCCGGTTCGCGGGGCGGGTTCACGCCCGATCACCAAGAAGCGGGTCTCGTTCTCGGCGGTATCCTGGATCCCCCGGGCAACAACCAGCAGCCCGTAATGCCGAGCCGCCCCCTCCGTGCCGATGGCTGCAAGCGGTTCAGGCGAAGAGGCGACGATCCGGGCCGCCTCCGCGGTGCTCGTGGTCGTCTCCCGCACCGCCCCCGGCAGTTCCCGCTTTAAGTACTCACGGCACTGGGCCAGCGCGTGGGGGTGGGAAAGGACCCGCTCGAAACCGTCCGACGCCTTCCGGGCCAGGAGGCAATGCACCACCGGCAGAACGACCTCCCCGGTAATCACCACCGCTTCATCCCGGAGGAGCAGATCCAGGGTGACGTTCACGCTGCCCTCTACCGAGTTTTCAACCGGTACCACTCCGGCATCGATCGCGCCTGAGCCCGCCGATTTGATCAGTTCGGGGATCTCATTGAAGGGCACCCCTTCGAGACCCTTTTTTTTATAAAAAAAGCGGGCCATCGCCTGCTCTGTAAAGGTGCCGGACGGCCCTAAGAAACCGACCTTCAAAACCGCCACTAAAGCTTCCTCCCTAAGACCGCCGCTATCTTACGCAGGTCTTCCATCATCACGGTAAAGTTCTCTGGGGTTAGCGACTGGGCACCGTCGCAAAGCGCCTCTGCGGGGTTGGGGTGCACCTCGACCAAAAGACCGTCCGCCCCGGCGGCGATCGCTGCGCAGCACATCGGGGCCACAAACTTCCACCGCCCGATGCCGTGGCTCGGGTCGACCACCACCGGCAGGTGGGAGAGGTGCTTAACGACCGGTACTGCCGAAAGGTCCAGGGTGTTGCGGGTGTACGTCTCGAAGCTCCGTATCCCCCGCTCACAAAGGATCACATTGAGATTTCCGCTGGCCAGGACATACTCCGCGGCCATCAGCCACTCCTCAACGGTGGCAGAAAGGCCGCGTTTCAGGAGCACCGGCTTGCTTATTTTCCCTAACTCCTTCAAAAGATCGAAGTTCTGCATGTTGCGGGTGCCTATCTGAACTATATCCGCATACTCGGCCACCAGCGGAAGGGTATGGATATTCATGGCTTCGGTCACTATCTTCAGCCCGAACCTTTCTCTTGCCTCGGCAAGGATCTTCAACCCTTCTTCACCGAGACCCTGGAAGGAATACGGCGAAGTCCGGGGCTTGAAGGCGCCGCCCCGCAGGATGGTGGCGCCGGCGGCCTTGACCCTTTCAGCGGCCGCCAGCAGTTGCTCTCTGCTTTCTACCGCGCACGGCCCCGCCATCACGTGGATTCTTTCGCCGCCGATCTCGATATCACCGTTAAGTCGAACCAACGTCCGGTCCGCCCGGAAGGAACGGCTCGCCATCTTATACGGCTGCAGGATGGGAATTACTTCCTCCACCCCCGGCAAAACCCCAAGGGCCACCTCTTTCAACCGCCTTTCATCACCGATGATCCCGATAATCGTCCTTTCAACACCGCGGGAGAGATGCGCCTTAAAGCCTTCCTTCTCAATCTTCCTGATAACCCCCTGGATCTGCTCTTCGGTGGCGTTGCCAGCCATTACGATAATCATTTAGTTCATCTACCTCCACAAGCCCGGCGATTTTGTTGCTTCCAACAGCCCGGCATTATTAACTTGGAAACCGTTTTATTCCGCCAACACCCTGCTCAGCGCCGCAACAAAGCGCGCGTTTTGCGCCGCCGTCCCGATCGTCACCCGGAGGTGGGTCGGATAACCGAAGCCCCCCCGGATTATGACACCCTGTTCAAGCATACGCCGGAAGACAACCTTCTCTTCGCGCCCGGCGTCAAAGAAGATAAAGTTCGCCTCCGTCTCAACAAAAGAGATGCCGCGGGCGGTAAAGGCCTGATAAAGATAGTTCTTTCCCTCTTCGTTCGTCCGCCGTGTAAGGGAAACAAACTCCTCGTCGGTCAGCGCCGCAAGCGCCGCCTCCTGGGCCAGTGCGTTCACGTTGAACGGCTCCCTGACGCGGTTGAGTTCCGCAATCAACGAAGCTTCTCCTATACCGTAACCCACGCGCAGTCCGGCAAGACCGTACATCTTCGAAAAGGTCCGTAAAACCATCACGCTATATCCCTTGCGCAGGTAATCGATCCCGTCGGGATAATCGGGGCGGGTGACGTATTCATAGTAAGCCTCGTCAAATACCACCATTGTATCCGGACCCACGCGTTCCATGAACCAGTCTATCTCGCTGCGGGTAGCGATGGTGCCCGTCGGGTTGTTCGGGTTGCACAGATAGACCAGCTTCGTCTTCGGGCTCAGCCGCGCGGCCATTGCTTCAATATCCATCCGGTATTCCTTAAGCGGGACCTCCACCGGGACCGCACCCATAAGGCGCGCAAGCGGCTCGTAACGGGGAAAGGTCGGGACCGGCATCAACACCTCGTCCCCGGGGTCCAAAAGCGCCACTGAGAGCATCTGGAGTATCTCGTTGGAACCGTTGCCGACGATTATCGCTTCAGAACCAAGCCCGAGCCGGGCGGCCAGGGCCTCGCGCAGCCGGCAGGTGCTGCCGTCCGGGTAAAAGTGCATTCCCGTCGCTGCTTGTGTAACCGCCGCCACCGCCCTGGGGGAAGGACCTAAGGGGTTTTCGTTGGAAGCGAGTTTGACAATCTCCTCGAGGCCGAGCTCCCGCTTGACCTCTTCTATGGGTTTCCCCGGCTGATATACGGACAGGGTTTCAACGCAACCGCGGAGCTTAACCACCATTAATACTCCACTCCTGATCTTTGAAACATCTTACCATAGAGAACGTTTAAAGTTCAAGGTTATGCGTTAGACCAAATTTCGGGGACACCATACTAAATTATTGTTCCGACCAGCCTGAGACTACCTTAAACAGAAGCCGGAGGCCGGATGTCAGATATCGAAATCCTGGTGTTCTAGAGAAGTGCTGCCTTAAGGGATGCCGTCAGTTTTTCCACCTCCTCGTACGCACCCCGGCCGATCAGCCTCACGAGGGCACTGCCGACCACCACCGCGTCACAGTAGGTCGCCACCCGCGCCGCCGCATCCGGACCGGAAACCCCGAAGCCGATCGCAACCGGGAGCTCTGTATACCTGCGAACCAGGCCCGCGAATGCCCGGAGGTCGGTTTCGATCTTCTCCCGCATGCCGGTAACGCCGGTAACCGAAACGCAGTAAATAAACCCCCTTGCGACGCCACAGATCGCCGCCAGCCGTGCCGGCGTACTGGTCGGCGCAACCAAAGGCACCAGGTCGATCCCGCAGCGGCTGCTGCACTCTCTTAGAGGACCGCTTTCCTCATGGGGAAGGTCCGGCACGATCAACCCGTCAGCGCCGTTTTCTGCGGCGTCGCGACAGAACCGCTCGATCCCGTACTGGAGCACCGGGTTGTAATAGGTCATCAGCACAAGCGGGAGGTCCACTTCTTTGCGCATCTGGCCCACCGCCTGGAGAACACCGCGGACCGTTATCCCGTTCGCAAGCGCCCTGTTCGCTGCGGCCTGGATCACCGGCCCGTCAGCCAGCGGGTCTGAAAAGGGGATGCCGATCTCGATGATATCTGCACCCGCTCCTGCCATACGCGCAACCAGCTCCTTTGTGCGCGTGAGGTCCGGGTCGCCGGCCATCAGATAGGTGATCAGCCCCTTTTCGCCCCGCTCCCCTAAACGTCTAAATCTTTCCGCTATCCGGCTCATTGCTTGACCCCTTTCACCTGGGCCACGGTTTCCACATCCTTATCACCGCGCCCGGAAAGGTTGACCACGATAACGGCCTCTTGCGGCAGTGAAGGGGCAAGGCGTACAACCTCAGCGATCGCGTGCGCGCTCTCGAGCGCCGGGAGGATGCCTTCGGTCCTGCTGAGCAGCTCGAAGGCCGCCAGCGCCTCGGTATCCGTGGCCGCGGTATACGTTACCCGGCCGGTCTCCTTAAGGTAACAGTGCTCCGGTCCAACACCGGGATAGTCAAGGCCAGCAGCGATCGAGTGCACCGGGTTTATCTGCCCCTCCGCGTCCTGGATTATGTAGCTCAGGGAGCCGTGAAGCACGCCGGGATGCCCGCGGTTGAGCGTTGCCGCATGCAGCCCGGTCTCCATGCCTTCGCCCGCCGCTTCCACGCCGATCAGCCGCACCTCCGGCGCCTCTAAGAAATCGTAAAAGATCCCCAGCGCATTCGACCCTCCGCCTACACAGGCTACAATCACATCCGGCAGCCGTCCCGTCTCGCGGAGGATCTGCTCCCTCGTCTCCGCCCCGATGACGGCCTGAAAATCCCGGACGATCATCGGATACGGATGCGGCCCCGCCACCGACCCGATAAGATAGTAGGTGCTCCTTACGTTGGTCACCCAATCGCGGATCGCCTCGTTCATCGCGTCTTTAAGCGTCCGGGTGCCCGCGCTCACTGGGATTACTGACGCCCCCAAGAGGTCCATCCGGATGACGTTGAGCCGCTGCCGGACGATATCTTCTTCCCCCATATATATCGCGCACTCGAACCCCATGAGCGCCGCGGCCGTCGCCGTGGCCACCCCGTGCTGGCCGGCGCCGGTCTCAGCGATCATCCGGCGCTTTCCCATCCGCTTTGCAAGGAGCGCCTGGCCGATGGTGTTGTTTATCTTATGGGCGCCGGTGTGGTTGAGGTCCTCCCGCTTGAGATAGATCCTCGCCCCGCCCAGGTGCGCGGTCAGCCGTGCCGCGTAGTAAAGCGGACTGGGCCGGCCCACGTAGTGTTCGAGGTACCATTTCAGTTCCGCGCGAAACCCGGGGTCATCCTTGACCGCGGCATACGCCGTTTCGAGCTCTTCAAGGGCCGCCATAAGCGTCTCCGGCACAAAACGGCCGCCGAAGGAACCGAAATAACCCCGCGTGTCTGGCAGCATTTCAAACCACCTCCTTCGCCCGGCAGATGAATGCCTGTATCTTTGCGGCGTCTTTTAGCCCGTTCGTCTCGACCCCGCTCGAGACGTCCACCGCGTAGGGGCGTACCGTGCGCACCGCCTCCGTCACGTTTTCCGGGGTCAGGCCGCCGGCCAAGATAAGCGGAGCCTGAAATCTCTTCCCGCAAAGCAGTCCCCAATCGAACGTCCTGCCCGTTCCTCCGGCGAGCCCGGGGACGCTGGTATCAACCAAGACAGCGCTTACGGAGCGGTAGGCGTCTATCAGTGCCAAATCCTTTCCGAAGAACAGACCGCCTTCCACGCTTCCGTCTATCGGCACTCCCTTTTGGCGGACGCCAAACGCCTTTATGACCTTCAAACCGATTTCTATACAGTATTCAGGCGACTCCGCCCCGTGAAGCTGCACCGTATCGAGCCGACAAAACTCCGCAACCTCGCGAACGAGCCCTTGGGGGGCGTCTACGAAGACCCCCACCGCCGAGACGAAGGGCGGCAGGCCTAAGATAATCTCCCGCGCTGCCTCAGGAGTGATCCTGCGCTTGCTCTCGGCAAAAACGAAGCCGAGCGCATCCGCTCCTGCCGCCACCGCAACCGCCGCCGTCTCGGCGTCCTTGATCCCGCAGATTTTCACCCGCACAGCCATTTTAACACCTTCCGGACAAGAGTTCTAAGTTGCTTAGGCAAACGCTTTTTTCATTTTGCATTTTGCACTTTGTACTTTGCATTTTACCTAACCAACGCGTATAACCATTTTATCCGCCGGCGGCGACAAGCTCTTCGAGCTTTGCCGCGATATCCTCTGCGGTCATCAGGGCTTCCCCGATCAAGACGGCGTCCACCCCGTGCTCCTTCAGGGCCCGTATTGCGCCGGGTGAACCGATGCCGCTTTCACTCACCACGACAACCTCCGGCGGAAGATGGCGCTTCAGCCGGAAGGTTGTCTCGATCTCGGTCCTGAACGTTTGAAGGTCCCGGTTATTGATCCCGATCACCTTAGCGCCCGCTGCAAGCGCCCGCTCTATCTCTCCGGGGGTGTGCACCTCGACCAAGCACTCCATTCGCAGCTCCCGGGCAAGGCCCAGGAACTCCACGAGCTCCCGTTGTTCGAGCAGCCGCACGATCAGGAGGAGGGCGTCGGCACCGAGCCCCCGGGCCTCATAGATCTGGACGGGGTCGAGGATAAACTCCTTGCACAGTACCGGGAGGTCAACAGCACCCCGTACCTGAGTGATAAACAAGGGATCGCCTTGGAAAAACCGTTCGTCCGTAAGCACCGAGATCGCCGCCGCCCCGGCAGCGGCATAAACCTTTGCCACTTTGAGAGGGTCGGCGCCCGGCCGGATCGGCCCTTTCGACGGGGAGGCCCTCTTTATCTCGGCAATCACCGCCACCCTTCCCGGCCGCCTCAGTGCCCCGGCAAACTCCCTTACCGGCGGTGCGGCTTCCGCGTACGCCCTAAAATGCTCCAATGGGTAGGCAGCCCGCTTTTCTGCAATCTCCCGGCGTTTGTATGTGATAATCGCTTCCAGCACCTACGGCACCCTCTGTGTCCACGCCACGTACTCTTCCAGCTTGGCAAGCGCCGCTCCGGAGGACAGCGCCTTCCGGGCCATATTCATTCCCTCGCGCAGGTCTTCGGCCGACCCGGCCGCCATCAGGGCCAGCGCAGCGTTTAAGGCCACCGCATCCCCTTTCGGCCCCCGCTCGCCCTGCAAAACCGCGCGTGTCAGGGCGGCGTTCTCTTCCGCCGTTCCGCCCTTCAGCGCCTCGAGCCCAGCGCGCTCTATACCGTAATCGAGCGGGTCGAATCTGCCGCGGCGGACCGATCCGTTCTGCACCTCCGCATAGATGACCTCCCCTACGGGAGAAAACTCGTCAAGACCCCCCGCCCCGTGGATCACAAAGGCCCGCTTCGTCCCTAACAAGGAAAGGACCTCGGCGACTAAATCGACGAGCTCCGGCGCGTAGACGCCGATAACCTGGATTTGGGCCGCGGCGGGGTTGCAGAGCGGTCCCAAGATGTTGAAAACCGTCCGCAGGCCCAGCTCCCTGCGCGGTACGGCGACATGCTTCATCGCCGGGTGGCACAGAGGCGCAAAGAAGAAGCCGAAGCCCACCTCATCGAGACACTGCCCGGCCACCGACGGGGGGAGATCGATTCTCGCGCCGAGAGCCTCAAGCAGGTCGGCGCTCCCCGCCCTGCTGGAAACGGAACGGTTACCGTGCTTAGCCACCTTGCATCCGGAGGCAGCAACCACAAAGGCGGCGGTGGTGGAGATATTGAAGGTATGTGCACCGTCACCGCCCGTACCGCAGGTAT
>DTYU01000219.1 GCA_012961725.1 Desulfotomaculum sp. | reverse complement strand
GAGAGAGGACTTTTAGACGCAAGCATTTAGTACGGTCACGAGTCGGGAATCACGAGTCATGAATTGAAATCCAGTAACTTGATTTGGAGTTCCCAGCCTTCGGCGTATTGCAGCCTACAAAAAGTGGAAGGCCGGAGGCCATTCAACCATACCGCGGAAGTCTTGAATATTAACTTCGAACTTCGAACCGTTAAGCAGGTGGCGCTAACCATGATGATCAGCACTTTTTTAGGGATGCAAACCGCCTTGCGGGCACTGATGGCGCAACGAAAGGCCACCGAGACCGCCGGGCATAACGTGGCCAATGCCAACACAGAGGGTTACAGCCGGCAGCGGGTGGAACTTCAGGCAAGCGATACGCCGTATACGGTGCCGTCCCTGGGACGCCCTGAGTTGCCGGGACAACTCGGCACGGGAGTGGATATCACCGCCATCGAGCGGATACGCGACGCCTTCCTCGACCTGCAAGTCCGGAATGAAGTGGGCAACCTCGGCAACTGGGAGGTCAGGCGGGACAGCCTGCAGAAGGTGGAGGTTATCTTAGGCGAACCGACCGACAATGGATTAAACAATGCAATGGTCGCGTTCTGGAATGCGTGGCAGGAGCTTAGCAAAACCCCGGAGAGCTTAGCGATCCGCTCAGAGGTGCGCCAGCGCGCGATTACCCTCGCCGAGACCATCCGGCACATTAACGGACAGTTGGTACAGTTGCAAGACGACTTGAATTTCAACGTGGGGGTTTCCGTTAATCAAATCAACACCATCGCGGAGCAGTTAGCCGACTTGAACGAACGGATCGCCCATGTGGTATCTATGGGGGACAACCCGAATGACCTGCGGGACAGACGCGACCTTCTCTTAGACGAGCTTGCAAAGATGGTTGACATCACCGTAACCGAGCAGCCCGGCGGGATGATCAATGTGGCGATCGGCGGCAGGTACCTCGTTGAAGGTACAACCGTTGACGCTCTGCAGGCGGTGCCGGACCCGCTTAATAACAATTTTTACGAAGTACAATGGTCAAGCGACAGCGCCCCCGTCACTATGACCAGCGGCAGTCTCTTGGGAGCGATCTGGGCGCGGGATACTGCAGTCGCGGATGTTTTGGCGCAGCTTGATGAGCTTGCCGGTACACTTATAGGCGAAATTAATGCGCTCCATCAGGGGGGCTTTGGGCTTGACACCAGTACCGGCAACGACTTCTTCAGCGGGACGGGCGCTGCGGATATAACGGTAGCGGCGGGCATTTTGGCTGATCTTAATACGATCGCGGCGGCGAGTGACGTGACGAAGCTTCCCGGCGACGGGTCGAACGCCCTGGCGATCGCCCAACTGAAGGATGCACTTACGATGCCGCCTGGCGCGCCCACAGGCACATTTGGCGACTACTACCGCAGTTTAGTGGCAACGGTGGGAATCGATACGGAACAAGCGGTGCGGATGGCGGAGAATGAGGAGATACTGGTTGGCGAACTTGAAAACAGGCGCCAGTCGGTGATGGGCGTTTCCATCGACGAAGAAATGGCGAATATAATCCAGTTTACCCACGCTTACCAGGCCGCCGCCCGGGTCTTGACCACGCTTGATGACCAGCTCGATATCATCATCAACCGGATGGGCCTGGTAGGAAGGTAAGAATGGGGGAGTTTTATGCGCATTACACCGGCGATGATCACCAATACCGTGCTGCGCGACTTAAACCACCGGTTGACGCAGATGAACAAATACCAGGAGCAGTTGTCCTCCGGAAGGCGGCTCAACCGCCCTTCGGACGATCCCAGCGCCCTCTTGGTTGCCATGCGGTGCCGGATGCAGCTCGACGTGAACGCCCAGTATAAGAAGAACGTGGATGATGCGGTTGCCTGGCTGGAAACCACAGACTTCGCCCTAAGAGAGGTTCTGGCTACGCTCCAACGAGTGCGGGAGATTGCCATAGCCGGGGCTAATGCCACCCTTCCACCTGAGTCGATGAACGCCCTTGCCGGCGAGGTGGAGCAGCTTAAGGACCACTTGGGTGATATCGCAAATACCAGCCACGCCGGGAGGTACATATTCGGCGGGACGAATACCCTCGAACCCCCTTACGACGGGGGATGGAACGGAAACAGCGACATCTTCGAGTATGAGGTCAGCCCCGGGGTTACCATTCCCGTAAACGTAGACGGCGTGGCGATCTTCGACAGCCCAACATTGCCGCTTTTTGGGGTTATTAGCGACCTCATCGACGACTTGCAAAACGGCGACGCGGCAAGCATCTCTGGGGTCAGGTTGGACGAAATCGAACAGAACGTTAACAACATCCTTTCCACCTTGGTGGAAGTCGGCGCCAGGACTAAGAGACTGGAAATGGGCAAAGAGAGAATGGAGTTTTTGGATGTTGGGGTTACGAACCTATTATCAAAGGTCCAGGACGCAGATATCGCCGAGGCGACCATCAAGTTCAGAAACCAGGAATACGGCTACCGCGCCACATTGGCGGTGGCTGCCGGAATCCTCCAGCCTTCCCTTGTAGACTTCCTGACGTAGAAAAAAGACTGGCTGACGGCTGTGCCGGAGAGGTGTTCTCCGGCACTTACTGCCTTTGATCCAGCAACTCTCCTTTCTGGGCAGAGAGGACGCGCAAGGACGTTAAAGCCTCTTTTCCTTGACGTACCTTGCGCAGCGACGCCGCAAGTTCTTCTCGTCTTGCGGACAGTTCGGCGGCAACGGTCGTGTTCAGTTCGCGAAGTGCCGCCAAGAGTTGGCCACGTTCTTCTGGTGGTTCACCCGCCGAGGCTTCAGGGCTGAGGGTTTTTAGCCGGTCAATCAGTTCTTGGCGGTTGGCAAGCAGTTCTCTCAGTACAAACAGTAATGGCAGTTGCTCGGGGAGGGCATGGCTGCCAATTTCCTGCACCTTCGCGTGCATCTTTTGGGTCACTCTCAATAATTCACGTAAAATTGCAGTCTGCCGACCCATTACTGGCGCTCCCCTTCCGGTTTTTCCCCGTTGTCGGCTTGCCGCCAAGTGTCCCGCAGGTCCTCAAGCAGCGGGAGCGCTTCGTCGAGGGGTTTTTTATCTTTTTTTATATTAGCTTCTACCAGGCGGTCATGGATATAATCATAAAGCAGGGCGAGGTTTTGTCCCACCTCCACCTCGACGTTGGCGGTGGCAGCGAGATACCCTAAGATGTTTTGTGTGCGCACAAGCGCGTGGTGCGCCGCGGATGTGTCCTTGGCGGTGATGTGTTCCCTTGCCTGGCGGGTGAAACGTACGGCGCCGTCGAGCAGCATCAGGGCTAAGCGCTCCTGGCCTGCGGTTAGAATGGCGTTTTCACGGTACTGCTGGTAAGGGTTATGCTGCGCGTACATGCTTCTTAGCCTCCGTTCATTTGTTGCGTGAGCCACATGCTTTGGGTATTAAACTGGGCGATGATCTGCTCCATAATGGTGAACTGGCGCCAATAGCGTTCTTCGAGCTTTGCCAAGCGGTCTTCCATTATGGCAATACGCTCGTCGAGGCTGCGCACGGTGTCACCGATGTAGCTGTCATCATAAAGCGAAAAGGTACTCGGGTAACCTGCCCAATCGGTGAGGCGGTCTATTACGTAATTGAGTTCGTCGTAAAGCCTGGCTGCCAAGCCCTGTTCTTCATAGGTGTAAGCATCGTCATCCCTGGTGAAGAGGGCCATCACCGCTTCCGGGTTCGTCTCAACCGCTTCACGCAGCTTGGCCTCGTCGACGTACAGCTTCCCGCCTTCGAAGTAATACCCGGTAGAGATGCCGATGTCCCAAATATCGTCATAGGTCGTGAGGCCTTCCACCCTGGTGGTAAGCGCTCGCCTCAGTTCATACACCGCACTTTGCAGAATGGGGTCATTGCGCAAAAGCCCGCTTTTCGCCCTCTCTTCCCACTGCTCGATCTCGTATTCAGTCAACTCATTCTTCTGTTCCTCAGTAAGAGGCGGGTAGTCCGGGTAGCGCGTCTCGTTGAGCTCGGCATTGATGGTATCGATTAGCGAGTTAAATGCTTCCACGAACGACTTGATGGTGTTGAAGACCGTTTCTGTGTCCAAGGTTACCTGTATCGTTACCGTAGCGGAGCCGGTGGTGTTTAGCAGGTTAAAGGTTATGCCGTTTAGCGTAAAAGTGTTTTCGTATTTTTCGATTCCCGTGAGACCGTTGATATCTAAGACGGCGTTCTGCCCGTTAGCCGTGTCAGAGAGTTGCAGCGTGCCGAGGGCGAAGGTGTCCGTGACATCAGCGATCTCGATCTCGTTCGTGTCGTAATCGCCCGTTTGGGTGGTGGAGATGACCACCTTATCAGTGCTCGACTCATAGAATGCCGTCACACCGAGGGTTGCGCCTTTGTCATTGATCATGGCGATGACGTCGTTGAGGCTGTGGGTGTTGGTGTCGACCGTAAATGTCTCTGTGACTGCGTCGCCGCCGCCCGGGTGGGTGGTAATGGTGAATTCGAGCGTGGTGGTATCTCCCCAAGGGTTGGCAAACTTCGTCTTTTGGCTTTCGAGCGTTGCGTCGGGGTCGATCTTGTCAGCCGTATCGAGGGAGAGTGTACCACTGCTAATGTTGCTTGCCACTTGCGCCAGCTGAGTGATCTTTATCTCGTAGGTTCCTGTCTGGGCACTCGCACCTGGCGTGGCTGTTACCTTTGTCTCGTCACTGGAAGTCGCCTTTTTGGTCAAGAAGGTACCCTCGAGCCGCAGTTGTGATGCGTGGTTTGCCCGGAAGTTCTGCAGTGCTTGGTTTATGCTGCGGTAATCCGCTTGCTGCCACTGCAAGGTCTGCTTTTTTTGCAGCAATCTGTCAAGCGGTGCCGGGGCGGCTCGCATCAGGTCCTCGACTATCTGGGCGGTGTCTATGCCTGACGCCAAGCCGGCAACACGGTTCACGCCGAAATAGTAAGCCATAGCTAACACCCCTTTCACAAGTCTTGTGCCCGAGGTCTGTCGTTAGGCGTGCTTATTCACCAACAGCCCCACCAACGCACGTAGTACTGTTGTAACTCTTCGTGGAGCTTGAAATGAATACGCCAACCGAATACCTTCGCCGTTTCTTTCAGTCTCTCGACAGCCTCGGCAAACTCCCGGGCGGCGTCCGCCTGATGTTCCTCGACGCTCTTCTTCGCCGCTTGCTCGTCTGCCGGAGTTCTTAGAGTCTTTATCCCGTCTGCCTGAACCCGCCCTATTGGTGTGAGCAGGGTCTTGGCTTGTACGCGTCCCGCAGGAGAGACAGTCATAGTTTCACCACCTGGTTCTGCAAGATGTGTTCCAAGGTCCTGTCGCGCTCGAAGCCGCCGTCGGGAAGCAACCGTGCGGCTGTCCGTTCGAGCTCTTTGCACATATACTTGGCCGCCTGGAGGTAAGAGGCGTACACCTTGCGAATGCGCTCAATTTGTGCCGGTAACGGTGCGTCTTCGGTCAGCAGGGGCTTCAGTTCCACCTCGGGAGTCAGCAAGGATAAGAGACTAAGCAGCCGGTGCTCGCTGTTCACTGCGCGCAATTGCCGGGTGAGTTGTTGCCCCTTCTGCTTGAGAGTCGCGAGTATCCCGGAGCCGATGGTCCATTGCCCCACCAGGTGCACTGTCCTAAATCGCTCAGCGATGCTACTCAGTTCTTCGGCTTTGGCGGCAAGCGACAGGACCTTGGCCAATTCAGGAATGAGCCGCATGTATTCACGCGCGGTTTTGTCAAGTTCCTTCCGTACCCGCTCGCGCAGAAACGGATCCGGTTGATGTTTGCGGTGCAGGTTCGCAATAACCGGCAAAATCGGGAACTCCTCTGTAAAGTGGAAGTCAATGGTTTCGCGGAGGGTCATCACCTTTGTCCCGCGCTTGAGGGCACCTCCCTCCGTGGCGTCGATGATCAGTCGGTCTTTTTCCTGAGCGAAGAGTTCTTCGAACCGGGTAAGAAAGCTGTAAAGATTGCGAGTGGTCGTGACGGTCCCGCCGCCAACAGCCGGTACTTCAAGGCAGTACAGCTCGCGCTCCGTCGGTTTGAAACGCCGGTCTTCATAAGCCGTGCCTTTTGCGTGGGTATACCCGTCGGTGTAAGCAAGGTCTTGCCCGATGAATACAATGGGGTTCGCACCCAAAAGGCAAGCAATACCGAACGCGGCGATTGCTACCGAGCCGCCCGGTTCGACGTACCCTTTATCGCCGCATAACTCCCTGAGCCAAGCAGTGAGTGGGCTCTTGAGGGAGTTAAAGACGAAACGCCGGCCCTCAAAGAGGGGGATGATTGCGGGGTGTACCTGCGGTTCGTAGCAAAGGAACTCCTCCGTCGGTGTGAGGCCGGCAAAGAGCCGCCAGTTTGCCTCAGTGGCGTCCAAAGTCACTACCAAATCCGGACGCAGCCCGGCTTTGAGTAAGGCCTTCCATGCTGTGCCAACGCAGATGATCACGCCACGGCCTTTCACTGCCTCGAGGAGATCAATGTTCTTGCTAAGAGAAGGACCGGCGGCAACGATGACGGCAGGCCTACCTCGGAAGGCGTCTTTCAGCGCCTTGATACCCGGATCGGCGATCACCGCCGGCAGGTTCTCCAGGTTGTTGGCGTGCATGATGTGGCTGACCGTCTTCAGGGTGTTGAGCTCGACGACTAAGAGCGAAATGTGGTCGCGGATCCGACGGCGGAGGTGTTCGTAAAATTCGGGGTCCAGGCGGATTGAGGCCGAGTGTTCGACTATTACGAGGCCTCTCTCCTGGAGCCGTTCGCGCAGAAGGGAGAGATAGCCCTTGGCTGCCGCTTCGTCCTTGGCCACGATTACTTTCTTTTGGGTACTGGTGCTTGCGTGTTGCGCGAACCGTTCCCGTAACTGGTCGTTGACTTCGATCACCAATATCTTCGTATCAGCCGGAACGACCCGCAGCATCGCTTCTATATGGTAGGCCAGACCAAGCCCCAAGCAGATGACGCCTCCGGCGTTGGCAAGAGAGGGGTAGCCCGCCACCAAGCGCTCGGCCTCCGCCTCCGGGTCGTAAGCGCTGTGCAGGAGAAACGCGGAACCGCCCGCAACCGTGGCGCGCGCGGTAGTACTACCGTTCTTGGTTTCCAGGAATTCGATTGCGACATGCGCCATTGTTAGTTCACCTTACCTGGACAACAATAATCTTCCAAGGTTTCGGCTATCTCGTAGGATAAGACGTCTGCTAATGTTACTGTGTCCCCGGCTTCGAGCGCCTCGTAAAGAAGGGGGTAACGGGCCTCGAGTTTCTCCTTAAGAGCTGCCAGAAACATGTAGCTTTTGCCGTCGGCCAGAAGCAAGAAGTCAAGCCCGCGATGGAAATGCTGGAATGCCTCGAGCACTTCTTGTAAGCCGTTGAGGCCGCGTGCGACCGCCCCTTCCTGCAACAAGCCGGCAACTTCTCTGCTGGCTGTTGCCAGCGTGCGGATCAGTTCTTCGAGCCTTTGTCTCAGTTCCTCCAAGAGGATTCTCGCCGTTGCGTTCTCCATTGACTGTCCTCCGTTCACTGCGTGTTGGCGTGTAACACGTGGCACCGTTTGCAAAAGTTAGTGGAGGGACCCGCTGAAGGGTCCCTCCAACGCAGGCTTCCTTAGCCGAGCAGCCTGAGCACTGCCTGCGGTGCCATGTTTGCCTGGGCGAGCATCACTGTGCCCGACTGCACCAGAATCTGCGTTCTGGCGAACTCCATCATCTCCTTGGCCATATCGACGTCGCGGATGCGGGACTCGGCCGCGGTTAAGTTCTCCGCCGCTACACCCAGATTTGCGATCGTGTGCTCGAGGCGGTTTTGAATGGCCCCCAACTTTGCGCGTTGAGTCGAAACTTCATCCAGTGCTGCCTGTATCGTGCTGATGGCTGCATTGGCGTTTGTTTGGGTGGAGACGGAAAGACCGCTCACCCCGAGTCCGCCCGCCGTCATTGTAGCGATAGTGATGGACAGGTTCTGCCCCGCGTTAGCACCGATATGAATAAGTTGACTGCTAAAGGTGCCGTCTAAGAGCTTCTGGGTGTTGAACTCCGTATCGCTCGCGATGCGGTTGATCTCAGCAATCAAAGCGTTTACCTCTTCTTGGATCTGACCGCGGTCGCTGTCTGTCAGCGTATCGTTCGCGGCCTGTACGGCAAGTTCCCGCATCCGCTGGAGGATGGCGTGCGTCTCGTTCATCGCGCCTTCAGCGGTCTGGATGAGGGAGATACCGTCCTGGGCGTTGGCGAGTGCCTGATTTAGGCCCCGGATCTGACCGCGCATCTTCTCCGAGATGGCAAGCCCGGCGGCGTCGTCAGCCGCGCGGTTGATCCGCAGGCCCGAGGAGAGTTTCTCAAGCGATTTGGCCATGGCAGTGGTAGTCTGATTCAGTCCTCGCCACGCGTTTAGCGCCATGATGTTGTGGTTGATAATCATCGATTTGCTTCCCTCCTTATTGTGTTGATAGAATTTCTTGATGGTGAGAGTGCTTGCCCGTTCCGCTTCCCATCCGTCGGCCGCCCGGCGGGAGCGGGTTGCAGGGTGCAGGTGCTCTCACCTTTCTTATCGCCGCGTTGATGCGGCTCTAAATAGGACTTTCGACCCAAAAAGATTCGGTTGGAGCAGGTAGACAGCCTGGATAGAACTCGCAAGTCAGGGGTTGTAGGTGAGGGTTTCCAGTGCGTGGTTAAGCCGGTGGGCCACTGACCGAAAATATATACGTAGGGTCGTAACGTGTAACATCCCGCGTCAAGCAAACCTTGACTCTTTTCAGTCATAGCTTGAATGTGTAAAGGGGCGTTGGCATGCCTAAAAGAGTTCTCGTCACAGGTGCCGCCGGCTTTATTGGTTCCCATCTCACCGAAGAGCTTGTGTGTGAGGGATATGCCGTCCGGGCGTTTGTGCGTTACAATGCCCGCAACGATTGGGGCTGGCTCGAGACGCTGCCGTGTCTCAAAGAGATCGAAGTGTGCGCCGGTGACATCCGCGACTACGACAGTGTCAGAGCTGCCTTGCGCGGCGTGGATGTCGTCTTTCACTTGGCGGCGCTGATCGGCATTCCTTATTCCTATGAGACCCCGCTTGCATATATTAGGACCAATGTCGAAGGAACGTATAACATCCTTCAGGCCGCGCGCGAAGAAGGCGTCCAGCGGGTGGTTCACACTTCCACTTCCGAGGTTTACGGCACGGCACGGTATGTACCCATTGATGAGGAACATCCGTTGCAGGCGCAATCACCATACGCGGCGACCAAAATCGCCGCCGACCAGTTGGCCTTGAGCTTTTTCCGGTCATTCGGCCTGCCGGTGGTGGTAGTCAGGCCCTTCAACACCTATGGTCCACGCCAATCGACACGTGCCATTATTCCCACGATAATCACGCAGGTCTTAGCCGGGATGAGGTGCCTGCGACTCGGCAACCTGCAACCGACTCGTGATTTCAGCTATGTTCGTGACACAGTCTCCGGCATCATTGCTGTCGGGTTGGCTGAGCGGGCCGTTGGGCTGACCGTCAATGTCGGGAGTGGCCGGGAGGTAGCCGTTGGTGAGGTGGTGGAGATGGTTGGCAGCATAACCGGTACGACACTAAGTGTCGTACCGGAGGAGACAAGAGTGAGACCGGTACAGAGTGAAGTACAACGGCTGATTTGCGACAACCGCAGGGCGCACGAAATCGCGGGCTGGAAGCCGGTCTATTCACTCGAGGCAGGATTGCGCGAAACGGTGGCGTGGTTTGCACAAAACCGTCACATGTTTCAGCACAAGGCCGGGCGTTACATGGTTTAGCGGGTGGAGATGCGGCTTGGGACTGACATTTGGCGGAGGAGCTATGAAAATAAGGGAAGAGGCACAGATTCCGCTTGATGCCCCCAGCATCGGCGAGTTGGAAAAGGAGTATGTGCTGCGTGCGCTCGATAGCGGCTATGTTTCGACGGCGGGACCGCTCATCGCTGAGTTCGAGGAGCGGTTTGCGGGCTACGTGGGTGCAACATACGCCGTGGCGGTCGTGAGCGGCACAGCGGCGCTCCATTTGGCGCTGAGGCTGCTGGGGGTCGGCCCGGGAGATGAAGTGATCGTACCCGCCCTCACCTTCGTCGGCACGGTCAATCCCGTGGCATACGTCGGGGCGACGCCGGTGGTCGTCGATGTGGACCCAAAGACCTGGAACATCGATGTAGGAAAGGTAGAAAAAGCACTCACCGGCCGCACACGTGTCGTGATTCCGGTCCACCTGTACGGGAACCCGGCGCCCATGGAAGATCTGTTGGCGATAGCACGCAGACACGGGCTGTACATCGTCGAAGACGCCGCGGAGGCGCTCGGAGCAAAATATAAAGGAAGGCAAGTTGGAACCCTCGGGGAGATTGGAATCTTCAGCTTCAACGGGAATAAGGTTATGACCACCGGCGGCGGCGGCATGCTGGTTACCGATGACCCGGATCTGGCAGCGCGCGCCTCTTAGTCAACCAAGGGCGCGGCTCCGGCATACTTGAGTACGAGCATCGGGAGATAGGATATAACTACCGGTTAACAAATCTGCAGGCGGCGCTGGGACTGGCGCAGATGGAGCGGTTGCCGGAATTTTTGGCGAGCAAACGGCGCAACGCGGCGGCATACCGGGAACTTTTGCAGGGAATCCCGGGGTTGGGCTGGCAGCAGGAAACGGCAGGCGCAGAAAGCAGTTGGTGGCTTTTCTCGTTATTGATTGATTCCGGACTTTATAAGGAGGACCGGGATGCCTTAGCGGCCAGGTTGAGGGCTGCTGGGATTCAGGTGCGTCCTCTCTTCATGCCGCTACCGCTGCAACCTGCCTACGAGAAGTACGGCTTCAGGCGGTGCGGGGTGGCAGAATCGCTGTACCAACGGGGGCTTAGTCTGCCCAGCGCGACATCACTTGGGGAAGATGATGTTCGGGTCGTCTGTTCGCTAATCAAAGGGGGACAAGATCTGCGTTGAAGCCGGTAAACCTGGACTTGGCGCCGATCGTCATCATTGGTGCGGGGGGTCACGCACGGGTGATCGCGGAGATCATCCGAAGGCAGGGTGTTTACCGCGTAGCGGGCTATACCGCGCCGCGTGATCAGGCGTTTACCGACCGGTGGGAGTTTTCGTACCTCGGTGATGACAGCGTTTTACCTGATCTCAGACGTCAGGGGATCGTGACCGCCGCTCTCGGTGTTGGCGGGGTTGGTGATAACAGGCCGCGGTCCAGGCTGTACGGGAAGATTAAGGCTTTCGGTTTTTCCTTCCCGCCGCTTATGCACCCGGCGGCGACCGTAGCCGGCGGCGTTATGCTGGCGGACGGTGCGGTGATCGCGCCGGGGGCGGTGGTCAATCCAGGAGTTGCAATAGGCCCGAACACCATCATCAACTCGGCTGCTGTGGTGGAGCACGACTGTATCATCGGTGAGCATGTCCACGTTTCCCCGCGGGCGGTGTTATGCGGTGGCGTCCGGGTGGAACGGCTGGCGCACGTGGGGGCAGGGGCGGTGGTGATTCAAGGCGTTACCATCGGCGAAGGAGCGGTTGTCGGTGCCGGTGCCGTAGTGCTGGATAATGTGCCCCCCTGTGTTGTGGTGGCAGGTAATCCGGCGAGAGCGCGGCGGCTTTTGCGTATTTCCAGGTGATTTTCGGGTGGTGTCTGCATTGAAAGTGTTAGTGATAGCTCCGCACGCTGACGACGAAACCCTGGGGGCAGGCGGCACTCTGTTGAGGCACATCGCACGAGGGGACCGGGTCTACTGGTGCGTTGTAACTATTGCTTTTGCCGATTCACCTGTGGGTTACCGTAGGGAGAGGGAGTCTGTTATACAAAAGGTGAAGGGTGCCTACGGCTTTGCGGGATGTCATCTATTGGACTTCCCTGCAGGGGAACTTGATGCCCTTCCGGCTCGTAGGCTAATTGACGCATTGAGTTCGGTTGTTCAGGAAACGAAACCAGATGTGGTATACTCGGTTGGCGGAAGCGATGTGAATACCGATCACGATGTCGTTTACCGGTGTTTGATGCCAGCAGTTAAGCCTTCTAACGCGCCCTTCTTGAAGGAGATTCTGTTGTATGAGGTTCCCTCGAGTACAAATTTAGCGTTTCCGGGCAAAGCGGCGAGCTTTCAACCTAATGTGTATGTTGACATTGAGAAAACCTTAGACGCGAAGCTCGATATTCTCAATCTTTTCCGCGCTGAAATAAAAGGCTACCCCCATCCCCGAAGCATACAGGCCGTGAAGGCTCTGGCTGCTTATCGTGGTTCTTCCGTCAACTTGGGCTATGCCGAGGCATTTTGCCTCGTGAGGAGGCTGGTCTGGTGAGCACAAAGCGGGTTGTTTTTGTCGGCGCTCTTGAAAACGGTAAAACAGTTCTTGAGTGCCTACTCAGTTCCCCTTTGGTGCACGTGGTTCAGGCGTTTACTTATGAGGACGACATCCAATGGCGGAAACCTTTAGGAACGGTCTTTGATGACATATACCCGGGCATCAACAAAGTGCGAAAGCTGACTCGAGATGACGTTCGGGCGATCGAAAGCTCCTCGCCGGACTACATATTCGTGGCGGGATGGTCTCATATACTGGATCCGGTACTGTTACAAGCCGCAAAAGAAGGCTGCATTGGTTTTCATCCAGCTAGACTACCAAAAGATCGAGGCCGTTCGGTTCTTGCTTGGCAGATTTCCGAGGGTTATACGGAGACGGCGCTAACCATGTTCTACCTTACGGCGGAAGTGGATGCCGGGGATATCATTGCCCAACAAAGTATCGTTATTGACGAAGACGATTATATCGTAGACGTCTTGAGAAAAGTTACCAAGGCTACTTTTGACATCATGGTTACCTATCTGCCTCTGCTTGGGAAGAAGGTTGCACCGCGAATACCGCAAGACCACGGCCAAGCTACGTATAGGAGGCTTAGGACTGAGGAAGACCAGCGCATCGCATGGGACAGGCCCGTCAGAGAAATACACAACTTGGTCAGGGCGATTGCCCCACCCTACCCATGCGCGCGAACTTTTTTCCAAGGGCGGCCAATCCGGGTCCTTAGAGGTCGGATAGTACGAGACCTTCCTGAAAAGTATTGGTTCGATGTCGAACCGGGGACTATCTTGAACTTCTGGCATAATGGTGAAATATGGGTGAAGGCACGGGACGGGGTCTATGCGGTCGTTCCTGAGTTCATGCCCGCGCTACGGGCAAACGAAAAACGTTCTTTTCGCTTTGAGTGAAGATGAGAAAGGTGCTGGTTTTCACAACGACAAGAGCTGAATTCGGGCTACTCAAGCCGACCCTGCGCCGTATCGTAGAATCAGACCGACTCAAGCTTGTGTTGGTCGCTGCAGGTGAACACGTTGCTCCGGAAAAAGGAAGAACCCTGGAGGAAATTACCGAAGCAGGCCTGCCCCTGGCAGAGGTTGTTAACAATTTCGCGCTGGAAGACGAGCCGAAGGCGTTGACTTGTTTTGTTGGGGAACTTGTGGTAGAGTTTGCAGACCTATTGGCTCGATGGTCTCCTGACTTGATGCTGCTTCTGGGAGACCGGTACGAGTTGCTTGCACCGGCCACGGCTGCCGTAATCACTCGAATACCAATTGCACACATTTCTGGCGGGGAATCCACTGAGGGTCTGATCGACGAGCAGGTCCGCCACGCCGTCTCCAAGATGGCACACCTTCATTTTGTCAGCACTGTCGAATATGGGTACAACCTCCGGCGGATGGGCGAAGAAGCTTGGCGGATCCACGTGGTTGGTGCGCCGGGGATAGAGAACATATTTCGCGGAGAGCTGATGGAACCTGAAGAACTCTTTCAGGTCTTTGGGATTGACGTAAACCGGAAGACCCTCTTGGTGACGTACCATCCGGAGACACTCATGCCCGACGGCAACACAGCGGCCCAGGTGAGGGCGTTGACTGCAGCATTAAGGGAATTCCCTGACTATCAGCAGGTGATCACCTATCCGGGAATGGAGGTTGGTTTTGGGGAAATTCTGCGGGTGTGGGAAGAGTATGTGGCGGCTAATGCCAACGCCAGATTGTTTCCGAGCTTGGGTTCCCGCGGTTACCTTGGAGTGATGAAGTATGCGGCGGCTGTAGTCGGCAACTCCTCGAGCGGTATCATCGAAGCGCCGTCGCTACGGGTGCCTACGGTCAATATCGGTGACCGCCAGAAGGGTCGTCTGCGGGCGGCGAGTGTGATCGATGTTCCCTGCCGAAAGGAAAAGATAGCTGCCGGTTTGCGCAAGGCCCTATGCGATGAGGAGTTTCGCTCGCGTCTGAAAGGGCTGCGCAACCCGTATGACCCATATGGCGACGGGAACGTGAGCGGCCGGGTGGTATCCGTCCTCGAAGCGGTGCCGCTTGATAGAAGACTACTGGAGAAGAGACTCGATTTTGCCGAATAACTGTATATAAAGTTGTGAGGTGTAAACGGTGAGGATTTTGCTAGTCGTTTACGACAATGGTTCTTACATCCACTGGTTTTCGCAGGGGCTGGCATATATCGCTGCTGTACTCCGGGAAAAAGGGTGCGAGGTGACGATTTACAACCAGGATAAGTTTCATTACCCTGATGACGATTTAAGAGAGTACTTGGACCGCGAAAAGTTTGATCTGGTAGGTGTAGGTGTTATTGCAGGGTATTACCAGTATAGGAAGCTTCTTAAAATCTCCGCAGCGATTAATGAGTCCAAAAACAGGCCCTTTTATGTCATTGGTGGGCACGGTCCTTCCCCCGAACCCGTATATTTCTTGAAAAAACCCAGGCGGATGCGATTGTGATCGGTGAAGGAGAGGTTACCGTTTGTGAATTAATGGATGCGGTGGCAGGACGCAGACCTCTTTCTGCCGTCAAAGGCATCGCCTTCCGTGAGGGCGATAAAGTGGTGGTACCCCAAGGCGTCCTTTGATTAAGGAGATTGATAAGCTGCCCTTTCCGGCGTATGACCTCTTTCCGATTGACTATTACCGGCTTTTACGGGCGCCTCGCGCGACAAATAGGGATTTTGTGCTGCCGGTTTTACCGGGAAGAGGGTGCAAGTTTCGGTGCAACTTTTGCTACCGAATGGATAAGGGCTTCAGACCGCGCAGCAAGGATAGTATCATTGAGGAGATTGAATTACTGAAGCAGCGATACGGCATCACCTACGTTATGTTTTCTGATGAACTGTTAATGTCGTCCGTAGAACGGACAGTGGACCTGTGTGAGGGTTTTATCAAAGCGAAGTTGAATCTCAAGTGGTCTTGCAACGGCAGGCTAAATTACGCCAAACCTGCAGTGCTTAAGCTAATGAAGGAAGCAGGGTGTGTCTTCATTAACTACGGGATCGAGGCGATGGACGACCAGGTTTTAAAAAACATGAATAAGGGGTTGACGACGAAGCAGATCATTAGCGGTGTTGAAGCCACGCTCGCGTCTGGAATAAGTCCTGGCCTTAACATCATTTTCGGTAATATTGGTGATAATAGAGAAACTTTGCGTAAAGGAGTCGAGTTTTTATTAAAGTATGATGACCAGGCGCAACTGCGTACCATCCGGCCGGTAACACCATATCCAGGTTCACCACTGTACTATTATGCCATCGAAAAGGGACTTCTTCGGGACTGTGCGGATTTCTATGAATGCAAGCATGTCAACTCGGACCTCTTGGCAGTCAATTTTACGGAACTCAGCGACGATGAGTTTTACCAGGTTCTCTTTGAGGCGAACGCTACCTTGTTGCGGAACTACTACGAAAAGCAATACGCTTCGGTAGTTAACCAGGCAAGCAGACTTTATCTCGGGCGAGACGCGAGCTTTCGCGGCTTTAGACAGATTTAAATTAACTCTCGAAGCCAGGGGGAGGTTTGTTCATGTCCTCAAAGGAAGGTGTTTTTGTCATTGCTGAGGCTGGAGTCAACCATAACAGCGATCTTGAGCTTGCCAAAAGACTCGTTGATGTTGCGGTGCAGGCCGGTGTCGACGCGGTGAAATTCCAGGCGTTTATCCCGGAACATGTGGTGGCGAAAGGCGCTGGGGTGGCGGTGTACCAGCGTGCAAGGGTGCCAGGTGATGACGAATCACAGCTCGAACTGTTGAGGCGTTTAGCGCTCAAGGAAGAGGAGTTTCGTCAGTTAAAGGGATACTGTGACCGGGCAGGGGTTAACTTTTTAGCCACCCCGTTCGATTACTATAATGCAGACCTGCTTGATGAAATAGGTGTACCGGCGTTCAAAATCAGCTCTGGGGACCTGACGAACCATCCTTTATTGAGGCATGTCGCAGGCAAGGGGAAGCCGCTCATTCTCTCGACCGGGATGGCTACCTTGGGCGAAGTGGAGGAAGCGCTCGAGGTGGTGCGGCGCGCCGGCGCCGACAGCGTGACCTTGTTGCACTGTACGTCTAACTATCCTGCCGCATACGGGGACGTCAACCTCAGGGCGATGGTGACCCTAAGGCACGCTTTCGGGTTGCCGGTGGGCTATTCGGACCATACCCTGGGGATCGAGGTGGCGGTGGCGGCAGCGGCGTTAGGGGCGCGGGTTGTTGAGAAACACTTGACGTTGGACCGGGGGATGGCGGGCCCTGACCACCAGGCGTCGCTTGAGCCGGAGGAGTTAGCGGCGATGGTACAAGCGATCCGCAACGTTGAGCAGGCGTTGGGCGACGGTATCAAACGTCCTGCTGGGGCAGAGATTGAGGTCATGGGAGCTACTCGGCGGAGTCTGGTGGCCGCGTGCGACATTGCTGCGGGTGAACTGATCACCGCAGAAAAGCTTAATATTAAAAACGGCCGGGAACCGGCATTCCGCCGAAGATGCGGGATGTGGTAGTCGGTCGCCGGGCACGGGTAGCAATACCGGCCGATACGGTTCTGACCTGGGAGATGGTGTGAATGATGCCATACCGAAGAGGAGAAACGAGAAGTCAGAGAAAATTTGGCAACCACTGGCAAGGGGCACGTAGTGCAAAGGCGGGAGAGGTATATGGGTTGTCACATAGTTGAGGAAGTCAAGGTTTCACCGGATGAGACGATCGTGCGTGCGCTTGAGCAAATGGACCGCACCGCCCGCCAAATCTTGTTAGTGACCGACAAAGTGGGGCGCCTTTTGGGTACAGTTACTGACGGCGACGTGCGGCGCGCACTCTTAGATGGTGTTGACCTGCGTGAGCCGGTTTCGCGGATCATGAACGTGAGGCCGAAAGCGCTTCCCGCTGGGGTTGCCACAGAGGTTGTCCGCCGGCTAATGATGGAGTCAGGGATAAGACATGTGCCTTTGGTGGATGAGCAAGGCCGCGTCGTTGGTCTTATGGTCTGGCAGGATTTGTTCCTGCCCAAGGAACGGCGCCGCCGAGAAAAGGTTGTCATTATGGCGGGGGGTAAAGGAACGCGGCTCGACCCCTTTACCAAGATTCTCCCTAAGCTGATGATCCCCGTACGGGACAAACCGATTATCGAACTGATTATGGAACGCTTTCACCACCAAGGTTTTTCACGGTTCGTCCTTTGTTTGGGGTATAAGGCAGAGATCGTTAGGCTTTATTTTAACGGTAACGGTCGTCCTTACGAGGTCGATTTTTTCGAGGAGGAGGAACCCTTAGGAACGGCAGGGGCCTTGTCCTTGATAGCCGACCGCCTTAACGAGACCTTCTTATTGACCAACTGTGACATCATCGTGGAATTGGACTATGCCGAGCTTGTGGAATATCACCAGCAACGGGGGTTCGGGCTTACAGTTGTCGGTGCGCTCAAGGAGTTTGTTGTTCCTTACGGGGTATTGCGCCCGGGAAATGATCACCTTGAAATCGAGGAGAAGCCGAACTTTCACTTCTTAGTAAACACCGGTCTTTATGTGGTCGAGCCGGCGGTGCTGACAGTGATGCCAAGAGGTGTGCCGGTCGATATGCCAGAGATCATCAAGAACGCCAAGGCACAGGGGTTGCGCGTCGGCGTTTACCCTCACCACGGGCGCTGGTTTGATGTGGGGCAGTGGGACGAATACCAGCAGACACTGAGACACTTTGAGAAAATGGATCTCGGGGGGCAAGGTGTATAAGGGTCTGTCGGTGTTGGGGATTGTTCCTGCCAGGGCAGGCTCGAAGGGTATCCCCAACAAGAACATCAAGCTGCTGGCGGGCAAGCCGCTGATCGTTTACACCGTCGAGGCAGCGCAAAAAAGCGGGGTCTTCGACCGTCTGCTCGTTTCCACCGACGGGCAAGAGATTGCTCGAGTGGCACGGTTGGCGGGCGCGGACGTACCCTTTTTGCGTCCAGCCGAGCTTGCCTCTGACACCGCCGGCATGATGGCGGTCATCTGTCACACGGTAGAGTGGCTGGAGGAACGGGGGGTGACGTACGATTGTGTCGTGCTTCTGCAACCCACCAGTCCCTTGCGCACGGCCGAAGATATCGTTGCTGCGCTCGAGCTCTTCGTAGAGCGTGAAGCGGACGTGGTGGTCTCCGTTTGTGAGGCGGAGCACCACCCGTGGTGGTGCGGCACGCTGGCGGCTGATGGGGCGCTGACAGGCTTTTTGCTGCCGGAGGTTCCTGTCGTTCGCCAGGGACTGCCCAGGTATTACCGTCTAAACGGGGCGTTGTACCTGGCACGGTGGGAGTTCGCCAAAAGCGGGAATAACTGGTTTGGGCCGCGAAGCTATGCCTATGTCATGCCGCGGCAGCGCTCGGTGGATATAGATGATCCGGTCGATTTCATTCTTGCGGAAGCGTTGCTCCTGCGGGGGGCCACTGGTGGCGAGAACCCTGCCAGTAAGCAGATAGGCTCTCGCGCCAGTTGGGATAGACACAAATAGTCAAGCCGGGTTAAAGGTCGAAGGAGTAATACACGGCTATGCCCTTTTGCCGGGCGTAGTCCTCCACGTCCGGCTGGGCGATCATGTAAGTGACCAGCACGGGGAAGATCTCGGGGAAGACGCCCTCCAGGCGCTTGAGCTTTTTCCTGACGAAGGTGTCCACGTCTTTCTTGGAGAGCTGGCTCTTGCTTTCCCCCACGATGGTATAAGTCTGTCCGTCCCTTTCTCCCTGGCCGACGATGTTTACTTCGATATATTCGCCCCGGTTGTCCCGGACGAATTTCCGCGTGAGCCTCTCCTTTACGGTGAGGCCGTGGTCCCGTCGCAAGAGGGCGGGCAGGCCCTTGAAGGCTTCGTCTTCCAAGCGGTAGCCCACCGTTGCGCTCAGGCCGCCCAACTGCCGTCTGGTTTCGGCGTGTTCGCCGATGAGCTTTTGCAGCGCTTCTTCGGTGCGCTCTTGTGCTTCGGCGAGTTCTTCGACGCGCGCCTCGGTACGTTTTTGCGCTTCGGCGAGCTCCTGCAGGGCGCGGTCAAGTCTGCCGACTTCCTTTTGGGTCTCTTTCTGTGCTTCGGCGAGCTCTTCGACACGCGCCTCGGTGCGTTTTTGCGCTTCGGCGAGCTCCCCCATTTTGGTGCCGAGGTCGCGGACGATCTCTTTAAGCTCGTTGAAGTCGCTTGTTTTTACCAGGTCGGTGTAAGCCTGGTGGATCAGTTCCGCGAGCACGCTGGCCTGCTCCGGGGGGAAGGCGTCCTTCAACCGGCCGTGGATGACTTCCAGCCGCATTTCTTTCCCCTGTCCTTTCGGTGCTAAGCTGTTGCGAGACCATTGTATCATTGGCGGACGGCGGTAGGCAAGGCCGGGCAACTGCACGGCAAAGATTTTCGTGCGCACGGGCGGCTGAATCAAGCCTTGCGAAAGCGCGTCTTTGCCGGTACAAGCCGAAGAGG
>DTYU01000218.1 GCA_012961725.1 Desulfotomaculum sp. | reverse complement strand
TCGGGGACACCATACTAAATTATCAGCAAAAATTTCGGGGACACCATACTAAATTATCAACTCCGACCTGTGACCCGGCGTTTAGTCAAAATCCCGAGTGATTATCGGCAACTCAGCTTCCCCTGGGTGTTGAGTGGTCAATACCGGGCGCCCGGTCCCTGTTCAGGCGGCAGCTTAACCGGCGAGGCGATCCCGACCGGTGACGCAACGCCTATCGGAACGAATTCTTTGCCCATCCGGGCTGAGACCTCTTCCAATAAAAGCGGCGAACTTACGCCGAACTCATATCGGAGAAGCGACCGGTAGATCCCTTCGAGCCACATCCACTCTTCGTCACAGCATTCAGAAAGACCGCCGCTCGGCGTATGGGCGAGGTTCGACCGGAGCAGGGTTACAAACTGGCCTGTAGGTAAGACCTTGCCGAGGTCGACACAAAAGGTTCGGTTGGGCTGGCCGGCTTCTATATACCAGCTTTCGCTTTCGTCGTTGATAGGGATGTCCACGTAAGTATTGGCATTGTTACCTTGAAACTCCACCCCGGTCACGTCGTAGAGTCTCAAGACGCTGTGCGATGAGTGCCAGGCCTCGGGGCCGTAGCGGGAGGCAAACTCTTCTTGTTTGGTAGCACTGACTTCCCAATAGGCGAAGAGCCAGCGTGGATCACGGGCCAACAGCACCAGCCGGTCCTCCTGATAACGGTGCGGTAACTCGGGCACAGGCTCTCCCGCCGGCACCGGTTGGGCCGGGACTGTTGGGCTGATTTCCGTGGAAAACTCCGTATCTGCCATCTCCTGTGGCCTTTCGGTAGGAATGCCCCGTTTTTTTACACAGCGGCGTAAAAACCACAAAAAAACAGCCGTGGTGATGGCCAGTAGAATAAGGCCGGTTATCCAGGCAAGAGCTTCCATCTTAAATAACCCCCTCAGAAAATGCTACTTGCAGCGTTACTTCTCGTTCCGGGTATAGCAGACGACACGCGTTCGAGACATAATTCATGCTCAGGGCTTTTTTTATTATTGCCGTCGTTTTTCAGGTTTATAAAAGTTAAAACTTTGTTCGGTTGGCACCAAGCCCAGTTATCTCACTGGATTGTTAAATTTAGATCAAGCAGAGTTTTTACAGTCTTTTCCGCTTCATTCCCGTGGGCTTTGCTTTTTGATGAAGGTTTTTTCAATTCGTTGTGGAAATGATCTTATAAAATGATGAACGTCGTACTTGTGGAGCCGGAGATTCCGGCAAATACAGGCAATATCGCCCGTACCTGTGCGGCTACGGGGACGCGGCTGCATCTCGTGCGGCCCCTCGGTTTCGCCACGGATGACAAGCACTTGAAGCGGGCGGGACTCGACTACTGGCACTTGGTCGAGGTGCTTTATTACGATAGTTTCGGCGAACTGCATCGGGCCTACCGGCAGCACGACTTCTATTTCAGCACTACAAGGGCGACCAGGTGGTACACCGATGTGGTATACGCGGCGGGGTCTTTTTTGGTTTTCGGCAAGGAGACGGCAGGGTTGCCGGATCAGATCTTGGAGGCTTTTCCGGACCGGCTGATCCGCATTCCGAAGGCAGCCGGCGCCCGGTCACTGAACCTTGCAAACGCGGTGGCCATAGTGTTGTATGAGGCGCTCCGACAGCAGGGGTTTCCCGGGCTGGAGTAAGGAGGGATGAGGGATGAAGGCAGAAGGCAGAAGGACAAAACCACCAAGACGCTAAGAGCACAAAGGAAAAAAATCAGCTAAGCAGATTGC
>DTYU01000217.1 GCA_012961725.1 Desulfotomaculum sp. | reverse complement strand
ATCAGGAGTCAGAGGTCGGAGGGTATGGGGGCGGATAAGGAGTCGTCTGAGAAGAATTCGCGCAGTGAGTTCCGGCAACGGGAGATGCTTAATTCAAAATCCCGAAAGCCGAATTCTTTTGGTAGGGTGCCCAAAATCGTAATTTCCGGTTATTACGGCTTCAGGAATTCTGGGGATGAAGCGATGCTTTTTGCGATAATCTCGCAGCTTAAGCAGCGGATCCCGGGTTTGGAAGCCGTCGTCCTCTCCGAGCGGCCGCATGACACGGCGCAGGAGTTCGGTGTGCGCGCCGTGCCGCGTCGCGCTGTCGGCACCATCTGGCGGGAACTCAAAGACGCTGATCTGCTGCTCAGCGGCGGGGGTACTCTCTTCCAGGATGTGACCAGTTTCCGCAGTGTTGTTTATTATACCGGCGTTATTTTCATGGCCTGGCTGGGGCGGAAGAAGATATGCATCTACGGGCAGGGTATCGGACCGCTCCGTTTTCCCCTGAGCCGGCTTTTAGTAAAAGCGGTACTGCGCGTGGCCGACTTAGTGACATTAAGAGACAGGGATTCCCTCGCTGAGCTGGAGGCTATGGGAGTAAAGCGTGCGGTACACGTAACGGCGGATCCGGTCTTGGCGCTCGATGCGGGTCCTGGCGGATGTGAGCAGGGCAGGCTGCTGCTGCGGAAAGCAGGGGCGGCGGAAGGACCACTGTTGGGAATTTCTCTGCGCAGATGGCCGGGGATCGATACGGTTTTGGACGCGGTCGCGGAGCTGGCGGATAGAATGGCGTCTCAGGGTTGGCGTGCGGTTTTGGTTCCGCTTCAGCCCGGCGATGGTATAATCTTAGGTATGCTGAAAGAGCGGATGCGCTCACCCGCGGTTGTCCTCGATAATCTTCGGGGTTTTCGGGACCTCCTCTCGGTAGCGGCGTGTTTCGATCTGTGCCTGGGGATGCGGCTGCACTTCTTAGTATTTGCGGTGATGTCGGGGGTACCCTCGGTGGGCATCAGTTATGACCCGAAGGTAGAGAGGTTTATGCACCGGGTCGGGTTGCCGGCGCTGTCGGTCGCGGGGATAACCGCCGTGGAGCTGCAAGGGGCGGTGGATGGCCTTTTGACCGGTGAGGCTCCCGCCCGCCTTAGCTGGCGGGTTGAGGGCTTGAGGCGCAAAGCGCGGCACAACGCCGATTTAGTTGCCGCGCTGCTGAGCAGCGGGAGGTGAAAGCCGCGGGAGGGCCTGCAGCAGCCCCAGGATCAGCCAGAAGAGGGTGCTCATCATGGGGACCTCGAAGATGTTTTCCACGGCGTTGTGGAGCAGCACGGCGGTGAGGCCGCCCAAAAAGGCGGCGGCAAGCGTCTTAGCCGCTGGGTAAGACAATGCGGCAACCGCCCGGTAGCCTGCCCGCCAGGCGCAAAAGAGCACCCACAGGAGCGTAAGGAGCGCCAAGACCCCGCCTTCGGCCGCCGTCTTGAGGTAGAAGTTGTCGACGTAGAAACTGCCGGGGATAGCGCGGGTGGCGACCGCACCGCCGAAGCGGCCGAAGCCTTCGCCCGTCAGCGGGTGCAGTTGCAGCCTGTCAAACGCCGCCTGCCAGCGGGCGATCCGGCCGGCGCGCTCACTCGAGGCGAGATAATCTGCCGAGAAGAGGTACATCACCCGCCCGGCGATACCGGGAAAGACTGCGGGTGCAAGCAGGACCGCCGCACCCAGGCCCCACAGAAGCCGGGGTTTGGCTAAAAGAGCAAAGAAAGCAAGGCCCAAAAAGGCCGCAAGCCAAGCGCCGCGCGAGAACGTCACCAACAGGCAGACCGCCATTAGGGCGGTTGCGATAGCGTAACCGGTGCGGGAAAGCCTGGAAGCGGCAGTAGAGAATCCGGCGATGCCCACGGGCAGGGCAAGTGATAGGAGCGACCCGAGCACATTCGGACTCCCGATGAGCGAAAACGCACGGGTGCGGAGACCGGCTTCGGCCTGGTCGAGCCAGTGACCGGGTACAGGCACGCCGGCTATGTACTGCCAGATCCCGTGGAGAGCAATCGCCGCGCATACAAGGACGAAAAAGGCGGTAAGGCTCTTCACCTGCCGGTAGGTGTCCGGAAGGTTCAGGCCAACGAAGAACCACAGCGCATATTGGAGATAAACACGGACGCCGTCGATGCCCACGGCTGTTTCAGGAGAGCGGATAAAGAACAGGAAAAGAAAGATGCCGAAGTAGATGAAAAGGGGCAGGTCAAGTTCGCTGCGGCGGCAGGTTTCCAGACCCTTACAAAGTACACGTATGGCGATCAAGGAAAGGCCGAGGAGAAGAAAAAGCTCGTCCCAGGCACCGGTCAGTCCACCTATGTTTCGGCCGAGTCGCCTGGTCACGAAGTCGACGACCGGGTAAGCGGCGAGCACGAAAAGGAGGAGCCACGCCTTTCCCGCGAGGAGTTGAAGCAAGCGGCTGCCTGTAATACAGTTTTTCGCGCCGCTTGCGGCGCGCCGGAGTAAATTGAAATGGGGCAGGCCATCACAGGCCTTTTGAAAAAGGGCGGAAGAAACGCTGAACCAGACCGGTTCCCGGCGCAGCCACCGGATCAAGGAACTGTGAGACCGCGCCTCCTTGACCGCCTGTAACGATTGGCAGAAAAGACTTGCGTTGCTTATTTCCGTTACTTTTGGCAGAAATAAGACCTCCAGTTGCAAGCTGCTCAATGATATTATAAGGTTTGCGGCATCTTGAAACCAGAGGGGGATTTTGGACGGGAATTTCTGTGCCCGGGAATAGAGTTTGGGGGTTGGGCAGGAGGGTCAAGGGAGCTTGCAGAGAATAAGGGTTCTTCATCTTATCGGCGGGGGCGAGTTCGGCGGTGCGGAGCGGCACATTTTGACCCTGTTTAGATCCTTTAACCCGCAGGATGTGCTGATAGAGGCGGCATGCCTTTTCGCGGCTCCGTTTGCTCCTTTGGCCCGGGAGGCGGGGATGAGGGTGAAGGTTCTCCCGATGCGCAGTAAGCTGAATTTAGGCGTCGCCTGGCGGTTGAAGGAGATTCTCTCGGGATACGACATTATCCACACCCATGGCGTGAGGGCGAACCTCTTGGGAAGGATGGCGGCGCAGGGGAGCGGTCTGCCCGTATGCACCACGGTGCACAGCATGCTGTCTCAGGACTATCCGCACCCGGTTACCAGGATCGTTAACGCGTTGACTGAGCGATTGACGCGGAGGTTCACCACGAGGTTTATCGCGGTCTCGGATTTCCTTGCCGCGGAATTGATGAAAGAAGGGGTTCGGAGAGATAAGATTACGGTGGTTTACAACGGGATCGACCTGGGCGCTAATGACGACAAACCGGAACGGACGCTTCGGGAGCGCTTGGGTTTACCTGAAGAGACTCCCCTTGTCGCCACGGTGGGCCGCCTTCACTGGGTAAAAGGACACCGCTATTTCATTGCCGCAGCGGCTGAGGTTCTAAAACAACATCCGGCGGCGCGATTTATAATAATCGGCTCCGGTCCCGAACGGCCGGAACTTGAGCGGCAGATAAGGGCGCTTGGACTCGGAGGCAGGGTTGTACTAACGGGTTTTGTTAAGGAGGTAATGCATTACTACCCGGAATTCACCGCGCTCGTCCTGCCGTCGCTCGCAGAAGGCTTCGGGCTGGTGGTGCTCGAGGCGTTGTTGCACGCGACGCCGGTTGTGGCCACCCGGGTGGGCGGGCTCCCGGAGGTCCTGCGGGACGGTGAGACCGGCCTCCTTGTTCCGCCTGCTAACGCCGGGGCGCTTGCCAGGGCCGTCTGCCGGGTTATTGAAGACCCGGTTGCCGCAAAGGAGCTGGCTTCCCGCGGGCGGGATTTTGTCAGGCGTGAGTTTTCCGCTGCTAAGATGGCGGCAAAAACGCTGGCGGTCTACCGGGAGCTTTTACGGTTCAAGGTTCATGGTTCGGGCTACCGACCCAGAAGATCATCACATTAAGCTTGAAGGAGGTTAAAGTGGCTGAACTCAGGAACCGGGATATAGTCTGTCTTTCTTCGGTTGACTGGGAGCCGATCTGGACGCGGAAGCAGCAGGTGCTCTCCCGGCTTGATCCGTCCAACCGCATCCTTTATGTTGAGCCCCCAGGAACCCTCATTTCCCCTTTGAAAGACCCTTCTTTCTGGAAGAAATGGCGTCCATGGGGCAGGTGGATAAGCCGGCCGCGGCCGAATATTTATGTCTTTCAGCCGCCCTTTGTGCTTCCTTTTGGGCACGTATTTTCGGGGGTGAGCAAGCTGAATCAGTGCTGGCTGGCCGCCTGGGTGAACTTGGCCATTCGCCGGCTCAGGATAAAGCGGCCGATCCTCTGGACCTACCTGCCGGGCTCGGCGACCGCTGCCCGGCTGATCAAACACGCCGTTTTAGTGTACGACTGCGTGGATGAGCACGGGGCTTATAAGGGGCTGGTCAGCGAACGGACGGTATGGAAGCTCGAGGCGGAACTGCTGCGCAGGGCCGACATAACCTTTGTTACCGCGCCGGGGCTGCTTGACCGGCGCAAAGGGCTTGCCCGGAGGATTTACTGCCTCCCGAACGCGGCGGACGTGGCACACTTCAACAAGGCTTGCGACATAGAGATTCCGGTCCCGGAAGAACTCCAGCGGCTTCCGCGCCCCCGGCTGTGCTTTGTAGGCGTGATCCAGGAATGGGTTGATACTGAACTGCTTGCGTATGTAGCGAAGGAGCGGCCGGAGTGGTCGATTGTCCTAATCGGTCCGGTCGCGCCGGGGATCGCGCTTCACGGTCTCGAAAAAATGCCGAACGTTTTCTTTTTCGGCAGGAAACCGAAGGAGGTGCTGCCGAACTATCTGAAGGGATGCGAGGTCTGTCTTAACGTGTTTCGTGCAAGCGCCTTGACCGCAAACGTCAGCCCGCTGAAATTTTACGAATATTTAGCCTCGGGCCGGCCGGTGGTGAGCACGAAGATGCCTGCGGTTGAGGAGTTTGCGGACGTGATCGAGATTGCGGCGGACGCCCCTGATTTTGTCGCTGCGGCAGAAAGGGCGCTTAAAGATGAGGACGCCGGGCGGCGGGAAAAACGCCTCGCGCGGGTGCGGGAACAGTCGTGGGAGGCACGCGTCGCCGTAATGCAAGAAAAAATTATGCAGGTGTTGCAGGAAAAGGAGTAGATTTCTTTGGCGGAGCGGTACTTTCGGGAGATAGCCGTTTTCGGCCTCGGTTTTGTAGGACTGCCGCTGTCGTTGTGCTTTACGCTGGGTGGATGCAAGGTGGTCGGCGTAGACGCAAACGCTGATTTAGTTGAAGAGATCAACCGCGGCGTTACCCATCTACAGGAACAGTATCGGGGCTTTCCAATCCAGCAAATTCTCCAGCGGGAGTTAGCCCGGGGGTCTTTCCGGGCGACAACCGATCCACGGGAGGCGCTTGCATCGATACAGGATATCGTTGTCACCGTGGGTATTCCGGTGGCGGGGGGAGAACCTGACCCGGGACCGCTGGCCCAGTGCCTGAGGAGCATCGCTGCGGGCCTCAAGAGGGAAGACCTGGTGCTTGTCCGCAGCACGCTTGTCCCGGGGATGATGCGTAATCTTGTCAGACCCATCCTTGAAGAGAGCGGGCTTCGGGCCGGGGAGGATTTTTACTTAGGGTACGCGCCGGAGCGGATCGCGGAGGGCCGCGCATTTGAGGAGTTTGTTATCATGCCGGTGGTGGTTAGCGGCGTTGATATGGACAGCCTGGAGGAATCCGCGGCGCTCCTGCGGGTGATTACCAGGGCGGAGATCGTCCCGGCATCCTGCTTCGAGGCGGCCGAGACAGCCAAGCTGCTCGAGAACATTTCGCGGGAGGTGAATATTGCACTGGTAAACGAGTTGAGTGCAGTAACGCAGGCGTTGGGCCTGAGCGTTTTTGAGGTGGTGCGGCTTGCTAACACCCATAGACGGGTGAGGCTGCTGCAGCCCGGACCCGGGGTCGGCGGCTACTGCCTGCCTAATGCCTACCATTACTTAGCGCCGGTCGCCCGCGGGGCCGGGGTCGACTTATCGCTTATGCCGGCAGCCCGCCGGGTAAACGACCTCATGCCGCGGCGGGTGGCGGACATGGTGCTAAGGCTCCTGCCGGTACCGCCGGTGCAGGCGCGGGTGGCGGCGCTTGGTTTAGCGATGAAGGACTTCTCGAGTGACAGCCGCTCCTCCCCCGCACTTAGGGTGGCGGGATACCTCCGGGAGGCCGGCGTATCGGTGCGGGCCTTCGACCCGGCAGTGCCCCGGAGTTGTTCCTTCCAAGTATCGTCACTGGAAGAGGCGTTGGACGGCGCCCACGGTGCGGTTATCCTTGCGAAGCAGAAAGGGCTGGCGATCGAGGACCCGGGAGTTTTCGCGCGGTTATTGGACCCGGCGGGGCCTTTCGTGGTCGATACAAGAAACATTTATGGCAACCCTGCCTGTCTGCCTGACAGGCAGGTGCCGAAAGATCTTGGTGTCCGTATTATTTCACTCTAAAGAGAAATAGCCCGACATAAATTTGCCAAAACCGGTGAAAACGTAAAAACTTTACGGTTCTAACTTGTCCCGGCTGGGTTTTAGTGTTACCTTTATTATAGTGCCTTTGAGTTCGTAAGTCAGGGACTTGAGGTAGTAGTGGCGCCCTGCGCGGATCTCCTGGTTGCCCATCTTGATTTGGGCCGTCGTGATAGGGGTCTCCCCTTCGAGGGTTACTATCAGGTCTTTGAAATAGGGGTCTTGGGCCGGAACCTTTTGTCCGGCGGCATCGGTTTCGGTGGTGAATGTCGGCTCAACCTTCACTTCTTTTACGGTGACGGGGACATAGCTTGCACCGGCGACCATCCGGTCACCTGCCTTGACCATCCGGGCCGTTTCCGGCGTCACCCCGGAAACACGGACGACAAACTCCACCGGGGTAGGCGTAGCGGCGGCCTTTGGGAGAAAAAGTTTGTAACTTGCCCCGCCGATTATAAGAAGCATCACGAGAACGACAGCGGCGTCTATGATGTTAACAAGACCGAAAATCCGGCCCTTATCGTCGAGTAGACGCATCAAGCGGCCTCCTTCGGTGATAGTTCGTTCTTTAATAATTTAAAGCAAACGAGGCAGGCCGTCAATCAGTCTTTCAGGGGAGAGAGTAAATTGGGGAAAGGCAAGCGCGGTTTCAAGCGGTTCTTACGGGCTCGTCTATTTCTGCTGGTCGTCCTCGGTCTTTGTCTAATCGGGGGACTTGGGTACCAGGCGCTGACCCGGTCTGGTGAAGAGGAGATTCTGCCGGCTCCCGATAAGCCGCAGGAGGCTGTTGCTGCACAGCGTTTTAAGCGTTTCAATTTTCTTCTGTTGGGTTCCGACGCCCGCTACGGCGAGATCAATTCGAGGTGTGACTCGATTATTTTCGTCAGTGCGGATACCGGAAACAAACGGTTGGTGCTTCTTTCAATACCACGGGATACGCTGGTGGAGATACCCGGTTACGGCGAAGACAGAATCAACGCCACAATGGCTTATGGTGGTCCGGAGCTTGCAAAGCAGGTGGTTTCAGACCTCATCGGCCAGCCGATCGACTACTACGTGGTTACTAATTATGAGGGGTTCATTCAACTGGTCGATGCCCTGGGAGGGGTCACTCTCGAGGTCGATAAAAACATGTATCACTATGACCCGGAGAGGGGCGGCCGCTTTACCATAAGACTGAAGAAGGGACTGCAGCACTTAGACGGGGAAAGGGCGTTGATGTATGTCCGCTACCGGGGGGATCAATATGGAGACATCAACCGGATTGAACGCCAGCAGAGATTCCTTGGTGCCATCATCGAAGAGATGCTGAAGCCGCGGAACCTTGTCAGGCTTCCGGTGCTCATTCCTAAGATCAAGGACTGTATTTACACCGATCTGCCGCTTGGAGAGATGATCTCTTTGGCCAGGATGGTGCGGAATATGGACGACTTACAGGTCATAAGCGGTACCCTGCCGGGTTATTTTGCCGGCGATCCGTACTGGCACGTAGACCCGGACGAGGCCAAGGAAGCGGTTGCACAGCTTTTGATGGGGGAGCCGATCACCCGGGTAGTCAAGGAGCCGCCGCCCGGGGTCGTCATCGCTCAGGTCTCGGAAGAACCGGCGGTGGCGACAGAGGTCTACCCAGAAGGAAGCGTCTTGGCGGATACTTATGGCTCGGTCGCGGGTGATACCTACCACGGGGACGTGGCAGTGGAGATTCTACCGGGATCCAGCCAGCCGCCCGAAACCTGGCAGGAGCACACACAAACCGGGCCAGCCACCCCACAGGAACCGTCTGCCTCTCCAGAACAGCCCGACGATCTTGGGACTCTGTTGGCGGAGCCTCCGGGAGAAACTGCCACTAATTCGGTCTACAATCCGGAAGAAGGCACCGCTGATTCGGTATATGACGCATATGGCGCATAAGGGGGTTAGCGGATACGCTTGCTGGATCTTGAGGGAATCAAAGCCCTTCTGCCTCACCGGTACCCCTTTCTTTTGTTAGACAGGATTCTCGAATTGGAACCGGGGCGGCGGGCGGTAGGGGTGAAGAACGTTACCGCCAACGAGTTTTTCTTTCCGGGGCACTTCCCGGATCACCCGGTGATGCCGGGGGTGTTGATCTTGGAAGCACTGGCGCAGGTAGCGGCGGTTGCGGTACTCAGCCTGCCGTCCTACCGGGGCAAGATGCCTCTTTTTGCCGGTATCGAGAAGGCGAGATTTAGGCGGCAGGTGGTCCCCGGGGACACCTTACGCCTCGATGTCGAGATCTCGAGGATGAAGGCCTCAGTGGGCAAGGCGGCAGGCCGGGCATGGGTCGGTGAAGAGTTGGCCGCCGAAGCGGAACTGCTTTTTGCGGCAGGAGATAGGGTTTTAGCCGCGAAGAAAATTCCTGACTGAAGGTTTTGGTGGTTGCCCGGGGAACTTAGAACTGTTTTCAGGGGAGGAGAGCTTGGAGTATCTGATTTTGGCACCGGTGGCGGCAGGAATTGTGACTGTTGCCGGGGTGCCGCTGGCGGTGCGATTGGCATACCGGATAGGGGCAATCGACGAGCCCGAAGTCAGGAAAATCCATACCAGGCCGATGCCCCGGTTCGGTGGGATAGCGGTTTACTTGGGTTTCTTAGCCGGTTTTATTGTGACCGCTGCAAGTCTTGACTTGCCACAGCGGTACTTTGGCCTCCTTATCGGCGGGTCGCTGATCTTTGCGTTAGGAGCGATTGACGATACCTGGGGGCTCAGCCCCCGGGTTAAGCTGTGCGGCCAGATCCTCGCGGCGCTGTCGGTGGTCCCTTTCGGGATAGAGATCCCCTTTGTTACCCACCCGTTTAAAGAAGGGTTGCTTTTTTTGGGATTTTGGAGCATTCCCGTCACGGTTTTCTGGGTTGTTGCCGTTACCAACGCCGTCAACCTGATCGACGGCCTTGACGGATTGGCGGCAGGGGTAGGCTGCATCAGCGCCGTCACTCTTGCAACCGTTGCGGCGCTTGTCGGCGATAAGATTGCGGTATTCCCGGCCTTGGTTTTAGGTGCCGCCCTCCTGGCTTTTCTCCCGTTCAACTTCTATCCCGCGCGCATCTTTTTAGGTGATTGCGGCGCGATGCTGATCGGTTTCGTCCTTGCCTGCGGGGCGGTTATCGGCGTGGCAAAGACAGCGACTGCGGTAACGCTCGTGACGCCGGCGGTCATCTTAGGCATTCCGCTTTTCGACACCCTTTTTGCCATCCTCCGGCGGTACAAAAACGGCCGCCGTATTTTCCGTGCAGATCGTGAGCATTTACACCACCGCCTGCTCGTGATCGGCTTGAGCCACCGGGGAGCAGTGCTGGTGGTGTACGGTATCAGCGCTGTATTAGGCCTAAGCGCCATCCTGCTTACCTATCTTACAACGGCTCAGGGGGCGTTGCTTCTTTTCGGTGTCGCTGCCGGGCTGCTTATCCTTGCAAATAAGACCGGTGTTATCGGGAGCCGCTGGCGTACGCGGCGGTTCCCCGCCGCAGGCGGAAAAGTCAAAGAGCGGAGCGTCGGCCTATAACCCCTTTTGTGCGCAAAGGCGTCCCGAGGCATATTAATTGGGCGAGATTCTGCGAATGTTGGATTATGGAAGAAAGAGCAAGAGGACTTTCAAGACGATTGCGATTCAATACTTACAATCTTCATTACAATGTTTTTTTCGGAGGAGATGGCATGAAGGTTAAAAAGGCGGTTATTCCTGCGGCAGGGCTGGGCACTCGTTTCCTTCCCGCTACCAAGGCGCAACCTAAGGAGATGCTCCCGCTTATCGACCGGCCTATTATCCAGTATATCGTCGAAGAGGTTGTTGAGTCCGGAATAGAAGACATCCTGATCATTACCGGCCGTGGGAAGCGGGCGATCGAGGACCATTTTGACTGCAGCCTCGAGTTGGAGTATTTCCTCCGGGAAAAAGGGAAAGAGGAATGGCTGCGGGAAGTCCGGAAGATCGCTCAAATGGCGAACATCCATTACGTCCGGCAGTGCGAACCGCGGGGCTTAGGCCATGCGGTGCTTTGCGCGCAGAGCTTTGTAGGGGACGAACCGTTTGCGGTGCTCTTAGGCGACGACATAGTGATGGCAGAAAAACCGTGTTTGGCGCAGATGCTCGAGTTATTCGAGGAAGTTCAGGCTACGGTGGTGGCTGTGGAGCGGGTGCCCCTAAAGGAGGTCTTCAGGTACGGGATTATCAGCGGCGAAGAGATAAGGACACGCGTCTTTGCGGTGCATGACCTGGTGGAGAAACCGAAGCCGGAAGACGCCCCGTCCCGGTGGGGCGTGACCGGCCGCTATATTATCACCCCGCGGGTTTTCAGCGCACTGGCAACAACCCGGCCCGGGGCAGGGGGCGAAATCCAGTTGACCGATGCGCTCAAGGTGCTGGCGAAGGAGGAGAAGGTTTTTGGTTATGCTTTTTACGGGAAACGTTACGACGCCGGGGATAAGCTCGGCTACCTGAAAGCAACGGTGGAACTGGCCATGGAGCGGGAAGACCTGGGGCCGGCTTTTATCGAATACCTGCAAACCCTTCTATCAGAGCGCATTTGATGCGGGTACCAAACCCAAAGCAGCCCCGTTTAACGCCTGACTGTACCTTTAGCATTGGATGAGACAGGCCGCTTCCTGACTGCAGCTTTTCTTTTTTTAAGCCTTTTTAGGTATGAACGAAGCATCTTTTCTTCGGCAGCAAGCCTCTCTTGCAAGCGCATTGAACCACCTCCCGCTTGCGCCGTGGTAATAGTATTGCCATTTTAAGGATCAACTATGTCCGTGCGGCATCCAACAGACTGATTTTTTTGCTGCTGCCGCCCGGCTTTTGAGACTCGCGGCTCCGGCCCCAACT
>DTYU01000216.1 GCA_012961725.1 Desulfotomaculum sp. | reverse complement strand
GGCGCTAATAAAGGCGCTAACCCCTGAGCTTCAAAGGGAGGCTGAAGACTTCATTCGCTTTCTCTTAGAGAAACAAGCCAAGAAAGTCGGGAAAAGGCTGCGACAGGATTGGGCTGGCGCTCTCAAGGACTTTCGCGAGCAGTACACCTCGCTGGAACTGCAAAAAAAGGCATTGGAGTGGCGGGGGGACTAAAGCTTGTATCTCATAGACACCAACATATGGCTGGAAAGACTGCTGGAGCAGGTCAAATCCCAGGAGGTAGGTAAATTTCTGGATAGCGTTCCGTCTGAGCGACTCTTTACTACCGACTTCACCTTCCATTCCGTTGGGGTTGTCTTGGGTCGGCTTCGCCGGTTGGACGCGTTCCTTCAGTTTACCTGCGACGCGTTTATAGACGGTGGCGTTTCTTTGGTTCGCCTGGAGCCGGCCGATATGGGGCAAGTAGTGGCAATAAAGGAGAAGTTCGGCCTCGACTTCGACGACGCCTACCAGTATGTAGCAGCCCAGAAGCACGGCCTTGTTTTGATAAGTTTCGATTCAGATTTTGACAGGACCGAACGCGGCCGCAAAACTCCCGCCCAAGCTTGGCCCTAACGCGACACGCCGTGAAGACGATCCGCCGAACGCAGTATGTGTGCTGGGCTACACGGGGCCGTCTTACGAAAGACCAGCCGGTACTTTGAAGAACAGGTTCTCCGTAAGCGCCCGTACGTTCGGCGAAACAGTACACGATGCTTTTCCTGACCACAGGTTCAAGGAAAGGGGAAATGAGCGGTGAGGCTTCACTATTATCCGGAGACAGACTCCCTGTATATAGGGCTTTCAGAGAGACACAGTGCTGATTCACGGGAAGTGGCGTCAGGGGTGGTATTAGACTTTGATGCTGAGGGCCGCTTAGTCGGTATCGATACCGGTCTTCTCCTCCATGCGGATCTGAAACCGAGCAGGGCGGATCCGCACTTTGTCCTGGTCTATGACGACAATTGCCGGTCATTTCTTCAGCAGAGAGATTACGCAAAGCTCTAAGGAGAACTTCGTTGACTGTTTTTACAGGAAGTTCTGAAGGTAGCCGCAGGAGCACAAGCCCGGAATGCTCGGCGGGGCTTAGATATGCGAAGCTTGCAAAGCCCACATCTGCTGTAACAACTGTCATCTTATGCCGGCGTGCGGAAGCGAGAATCTCGCGATCTGTAACGCCTCGCAGGCCGATATCCCGCACATCTGAAGCCTCATAGCCTGCTTCAGCGAACGCCTTTGCTGTGGAACGCGGCAAGTCTTCGTCAACAAGAAATCGCAGGCTCATAGAATCGCCTTGACCCGTTCTTCACCTAAGATTGATGCGGCATATCGCAAGGCAGCGAAAATCTGCTCCTGAGTCAAGTCGTATTCCCGCATCAGTTCCTCATACGTAGCTCCGCCTGCCAGTTTGCCCACGAGAATATCTGCAGGGACCCGTGTGCCTTTTACAACCGGTTTGCCGCTTCTGATTTCCGGGTCTATGGTTATCCCGGGTGAGATTTCCCGCATTTTTTCTTCCTCCTCGCAACCTAAAGCTATGCAATAGGAATCCTCGGTGCCTCCGCCTTACGGATATCATAGCATACAATCGCCTGGCACATCTACTGATACTGCCCTGATCAAAAAAAGAAATCGCCAGAAGGCGATTTCGTCATCACAGTCTGAGGACCGACATCCAACGTCTGAGGACCGACATGGCTGACGACCAACGACCGATATCCCCCGCCGATCTTGGCCAAGACCTCCTCGATCTGCTTCACCTTCTCCGGTGTCTCTTCCACCCAGAGGACGCGGAAGGGATTCTGTGAGTCACCGGAGAGGTTGCGCGAGATGTGCATCTGCGAGACCGGCACACCGGTGAGCTCGCTGATCAGGTGGCGCTTGGCGTTGAGTTCGCTCATCGCGTGCTCTCCCTCCGCCCTGGCCACCGGCACCCTGATCTTCTCGCGTGCGCCGTCGAGGCTGATGAGCGCCGTGCGTACCTCGTTCTCCATTTCGGGGGGACAGACCACAAGAATTTCCTGGGAGAACTCGGGGTAGTTGAAGGTGATGGTCTGGACGTCGTCGAATCCGAAGACCCCCAGCCGGGCTTCCGCATCCTGAGCGGTGATATTCTCAAGCCGGAAAAGGAAAACGGTCTGCGCCCGTGCGTCGAGGCAGTCCAGCGTCCTGACTAGTTCCTCGACCTCCGCCCACCGGTTCAGGATGTCGCGGTCAAAGACGAGCAGCCTGTTCTTCAGCACCACGAAGCGCGTCGGCGAAAGCCCGGTCTGACTGAGCAGCTCCAGCAGCCTTGTCGGCGAGAGTTGCTTGGCGTAAACGGTACGGAAATCAAGCGTGAGCGCCTCGTTTTCCGGTATATCCACTGCGGTCACAAGTTCCCTTACCTTGGCAATGGCTTGAGGTGTTCCCTGCACCCAGATGGCGTGCGGGTTATTATCGAAGACGACGCTTTTGACCGGGAGGCCTAACTCCTTTTCGATTACTCCCTTCACCTCGCAGGCTTTAACGAAGAAGAGGTCGAAGCGGGTGAGGATGAGCTGTTTGAAGAAGTGTTCGTGCAGCGTGTCCGGACAGCCCACGACGATGACGTTCCCCTCGCGGAGGTAAGCCAAGTTCTGGCTTTGCAGGAGCAGCTCCAGCGCCCGCACCGGCGAGACGTCTTCCACCTTGAAGGTGATTCTCCCCGGGTCGGCGGCCATGATGATGCTCACCCCCATCTTGATCGCCAGGGCGGAGAGCACCTCACGCGTATCGGCGTCGCGGACATCGATAGTGATGGTCTCTGCTTGTGCGGCACACGGGTTCACCGCGCACAGGAGAAGGGAGAAGCAGGCAGTCAGGAGCAAGACCAGCAGAGAAATCCGCCGTGCGCCCCCCGGCCAACGAGTCCCGCCGCTTGATCCTGCAGCGGCCAATAGTCGGCAAGTGTTACTCTCCTTCATCGCGCACTGCCTCCTTCAGCGGTCTGTTTCCTGCCGGTGAGTTCAAGCCGGCGCTCTCGTTCTCCGGCTTTCAGAAGGACCGCCTCCTCAGTAATTTCCGCCACCTCCCAGATGCCGGCTACTTTCTCCCCCTCTGCGGCGACGTAAGCGTAGCCGCCGGCTTCGATGAGCGCTAAGTCCCCGCCACGGCCGCCCAAGACCACACCCAAGAGCGCCATCGGCCCGGCGAAGGGGTCCTTAACGACCGCTTCCGCCGCCTCTTGGGGTGCGTAAGTCGTGGCGCGGGTCGTTGCCGGCAGGTAGGCGTAAGTCTCGCCGGCGACGGTGGCCGGACTCTTTGCGTGACGTTCGCCGGAGGTCATGTCCTCTGTTAGATTTGTCTTGCCTAAAACCACAAAGGCTCCTAAGCCGGCGAGGAGGACGACGGCTGAGATGCCGCCGACGGCAATGGCACGCCGATAACGCTTGAAAAATCGAACAACCCCTTTTTCTTCGGTGTTGACTGCCTCCTTGGTATCCGTCATCAATTCGCCTCCTTCTGTGCTTGGGCACTGCTCTATTCTGAATACCCTTGCTTACGACTTTTTTGGAAAAGATTCGACACTAACCGTTTTTCTCCTGGCGCGGACGGAGATAGTTTCTCGGGGTCTGATACAGCCGGTTTTGCGCCCCCCAGGTCTGCTGGCACATATGAGGTGTGGGTTTACGTGTCACCGAAGTCTCTGCGGAAACCGAAGAGTTTCTTCGCTAATTTTTTCGATCACGCGGGGGTATTTCTTGAGCGCCGGCTCTGTGAATCTTGATAGCGGACGGAAGTTGTTGGCATAGTGCCGTCTTGCCTTCTGACCTCGTTGGCTGGCCGGCCCTGAAGATGCTGAACCCTGCCGGGAGGGCGTAGGCCGTTCCCAGCGTGAGGGTGAGCAGGTAAAGGCCGCCGTGGTAAGCGAAGGAGAGGGCGAGGGCGTCTGCTTTGAGTATGCCGAAAGGGGTGAGCGCCGCGAGAAAGGCGACCTGCATGACGCCTAACGCCCCTGGTGACGAAGGAAGCAGCAGCCCCAGGTTCACAAATAAGAGGAGGAGGAGTGCGGCGCCCAAGCGGTTTCCCGCTTGCTCCGGCGGTTCCCAGGCCGGTGTT
>DTYU01000215.1 GCA_012961725.1 Desulfotomaculum sp. | reverse complement strand
TTATCTTATACTCATCTACCGGAAAAAAGCCCAGAAAGGCTAAAGTTTAGGTTTCTTTTACCAAATAATAATTTAGATAGTCAATTGCCCTGCAAAACGGGAGCTTTGTTTGTATAGTTAAAACAAAGCCCCGTAAGGAAGGGTCCGGAGGAAGGAGCTTCCATCTCATGGACGAAGACACCCTCCGGCAGTTGCTTGCGCGGGCCAGAGAAGGCGATGTCGAGGCACGCAATACCCTGATTAAGGATTATCAAGGTTTCGTCTGCAGTGTCGTCAGCGCTTGTTGCCGCCGCCCTGCGGGCGTTTCGCAAATCGCCCCTACCCAAGGCCTGGACGACGAACTGAGCATTGGCCTTATCGCTTTCGACGAGGCGGTGACAAGGTACGAACCGGAGCGCGGCGTACCGTTTCTGGCGTTCGCCCGGCTGGTCATTAAAAGCCGTTTGGCCAACTACTTCCGGCAGGAGAGCCGTTACAAGGGAGTTGCCACCGGCAGGATTTCCGAAGAGATGGCACAGGCGGAAGCGGCGGCGGCGTGGGCGGAGTTTTGCTGGGAAGAAGCGGCTCAGGACCGGGCCGAAGAGATCAGGGAGTATGAAAAGGCCTTAGGTGAGTTTGGGATCGCGCTGGAGGAGCTGGTCCGTCTTTCGCCAAAGCATCGTGACAGCCGCTTGGCGCTGATGAGAGCGGCCCAATCGATTGCGGCAGACAAGGAGATGTTCGGCCGGCTTCGACCCGGAAGGCGGCTTCCGTTGCGTGAGATGGCGCTGAAAACCGGGCTTAGTCCGAAGGTGATAGAAAAAAACCGGAAGTATCTTTTGGCTTTAGCGATCATCTTCCGGCATCCGGAGCGGTTCATCTACCTGAATTCTTATGTCCGGCCATAAAGCGAGGTAGAGTGGTATGCGAGGGTTGCTGCTGAAAAGGAAAAACGGCGGTGGAATCATCATCACCCACGACGGCCTTTTTTGCCGGGGGGCTGTGGATGAACAGAAGGCTCTCGGCGATGAGGTGACGGTGGAACCGCCCCCGCGAAGGAGGCTGCTCTGGTGGCTGACAGCCGCCGCCTTAGGCCTGTTTTGCCTCGGCATCGGAATTTACCGGATATTCCTCCCCGGGGTTTGGGCTTATGTCACCCTCGACATCGGTCCAAGCATCGAACTTGCGCTTGATTCGCAGCTTAGGGTCACCGGTCAACGGGGCCTTAATGAGGCCGGAAACAGACTGCTTTCCCCGTTGGACCTGCGCGGCAGGCCGATAGACATTTGCGTCGGCTATCTGCTTGAACAGGCATATGCAGCGGGCTACCTTTGTGAAGGCGAGAGCAGTGTCGTGCTTGTCACGGTTGCTCCCCGGCATGACCGCGAGAAGATCGGTACAGAGGCACTGGCCGGTTATGTTGCGGAGAGTTTTCCGGTGCGGCAGGGCGGGGTAGAGATCGTGGCGATAAGCACCGATTTAGAAACCCGCCGCCGGGCGCTCGGCAGCGGCCTTTCAATGGGAAGGTACCTGCTTCAGCAAGCACTGAAACGGTGTGGTCACACCGTCTCGGCGGACAGCGTCCGGGAAGCCCCTTTGCGGCAGATCGAGGAGGGGCATGGAATGACCGTTGCCGCTTTGGTCGGGAACAACGGTTCAGTGCTGATACGGGCGTGGGACACGCCCGGGATAGGGCCCGCCGACAGGGCGCAGGCGCTTTTAGCGGCCCCGGTGCCGGAGTAACCAATTTGCGAATTTCGGGGACACCATACGAATTTCGGGGACACCATACTAAATTACGCAGGTAGGTGTTTTATAATTTAGTATAGTGTCCCCTTAATTTTGGGGGACACCATACTGAATTTTGGGAGGTTTTTTATAGTTAATTTAGTATGGTTCCCCTTAATTTGTGCGCTGTTGTCTAGGACGGGCAGGTAGGGTATTATACTGCATAGGAAACCGCTAAAACACTCTAAGGGGGCGGCTTTAGCAGTCAGAGAAGGATCGGCGGCAAAGTTATTTGCAGGAATACGCCCTGCTAATGTTGAGGGTTTATTTGCAGTTATGCCATAAATGGTGGAAATGGGTGCCAAGTATGATCAACCTGGACATCAACCAGAGGACGATTCTCGAAGGGCGCTACCTCCGACGGGATGAGGACGGGGAAGTGGTCGAGACACCGGAGGGGATGTTCAGAAGGGTCGCCGCAGCAGTCGCTGAAGCCGAAACCCGCTTTGGTGCGGATGCAAAAACGGCCGGAGCCTGGGCGGAGCGGTTTTATGCCCTGATGGCGGGTTTGGAGTTTCTGCCTAACAGTCCGACGCTGATTAACGCCGGCAGGGAGGCGGGGCAGCTTTCGGCCTGCTTCGTTCTACCGCTTGAGGACAGCATCGAAGCCATCTTTGAGACGCTCAAGAACACGGCGCTCATCCACAAGAGCGGGGGCGGCACCGGTTTCGACTTCTCGCGTCTCAGACCGCACGGAGACCCGGTTCGCTCTACCGGCGGGGTTGCTTCGGGACCGGTCAGTTTCATGCGGATTTTTAACGCCGCCACGGAGGAAGTGAAGCAGGGCGGGGTTCGCCGCGGGGCGAATATGGGCGTCCTGCGGGCGGACCACCCGGATGTCTTCGAGTTCATCACATGCAAGGAAGAAGAAGGGGCCTTCCGGAACTTCAACATCTCGGTTGCGGCCACCGATGCCTTTTTTGAGGCACTGGAGCGCGACGGGGAACTGCCGCTCGTTTTTCACGACAAGGTGTACCGGACGATTCCGGCGCGGCAGGTCTTTGAGGCCGCGGTTACTCATGCGCACGCCAACGGTGAACCGGGCGTTCTATTTTTGGATGCCATTAACCGTGGAAACCCAACCCCGGCACTCGGTGCCATCGAGGCGACAAATCCTTGCGGTGAACAGCCGCTTTTGCCCCACGAATCGTGCAACTTGGGTTCAATCAACCTGGTGAAGATGGTTAGCAGCAAGGAGATTGATTGGGACAGGCTCCGGAGGGTGGTGCGCGAAGCGATCCGTTTCCTTGACAACGTGGTGGAGATCAACAGCTTTCCCGTCCCGGAGATCGCGGCGGCGACCAGGCGGACACGAAAAGTGGGCCTGGGCGTTATGGGGTGGGCGGATATGTTGTACCGGCTCGGTATCCCCTACGATTCAACTGCGGCCCTCGGGCTTGCCGAAGAGCTTGTATCATTCATCAGAGATGAGGCACGGGCGGCCTCCCGTGAGCTTGCGGCGCAGCGGGGGACCTTCCCCGCCTGGAGAAGCTCGGTCTACTATCCCGATCTGCCGCTCCGGAACGCGAGCCTGATTACCATAGCCCCCACCGGTTCCATCAGCGGGATTGCCGGGGTGAGTTCCGGGATCGAGCCGGTCTTCGCGCTGAGTTATACCCGCACGATCTTTGACGGCAAAAGGCTGCTGGTGATCGATAAGGCCTTCCTCGAATATCTGGATACGAGCGTTCCGGAGGTTCAGAAGCAGGGAGTGTTGAGCACCGTCTACCTGACAGGCGGTCTTGCCGGAGTAGAGACCCTTCCGCCTGAGAGCAAAAAGGTTTTCAAGACCGCCCTGGAGATAAGCCCTGAATGGCACCTCAAGATGCAGGCCGCGTTTCAAAAGTACACCGACAACGCGGTAAGCAAGACCATTAATCTGCCCCGGACGGCAGCTCCGGCCGAAGTGGCGGAGATTTTCCTTCAAGCCCACGCGCTCGGACTCAAAGGGCTCACCGTTTACCGGGCGGGCTCGCGGGAGGAGCAGCCTCTGACGCCCCCCGCAAACTGCCGTCCGTGCTTGTTCGAGTGACGTCGGTGAGGGGCCGCGTGCTGGAACTTCTAAATCTCCCCTCTTTGAGGTATAATGAGACAGGCAGGATGTAGCGTCTGGAGGAGTCTATCTTGGGTATCCGGCTGACCGCGGCGATATTGGCCGGAAAAGCAGCCTATTGCGTAAGCAGACTTGGCGGCGGAAAGGGTTCTTCGCTGCCGGGGGTCGTGGCCTTGCGCATATATCCCGGGATATTGCGGGTGCTTGCCGGCCAAGTGGAAAACGGTGCCATAGTGGTAACCGGGACAAACGGCAAGACCACAACGAACAACATGCTGGCAAGGGTGCTCGAGTCTTACGGCAACCGGCTGGTTGTAAACCGGGAAGGAGCCAATCTGATGAACGGGGTGACGGCCGCCTTTCTGAAGGAAAGCAGCCTGCGGGGCTGCCTGAACCGTCACTGGGCTCTTTTGGAGGCGGATGAGGCGGCTTTTCCATATATAGCCGAGATCGTTAAACCGAGGGTCGTAATCGTAACGAACTTTTTCCGCGATCAGCTTGACCGGTACGGTGAGCTTGATAAGACCGTTTCTCTGATCAGGACCACGCTAACAAAGCTCAGCTCCGCGAAACTCGTCCTCAACGCAGACGACCCGCTGGTCGCACAACTGGCTGATACAGGCTTGCCGCGGGTTTTTTACGGGGTGGGGGTGCCGACCGGAGGGAAAGAGGCCGGGGGCGTCACGAGGGAGGCTCGTTTTTGCCCGTATTGCGGCGAAAACCTGTCTTACCGCTACTACCACTACAGCCAGCTCGGCGCATACCGCTGTGCCGGATGCGGCTTTGTCAGGCCGCGGCCGGACGTGGAGGCGCTCGGGGTAGAGGTGGTCGACGGTGTTACACGTTGCAAGCTCCGGGTGGGGAAAAAGGTAGTGTCCGTCACGCTGCCCACCCAGGGCTTTTATAACGTATACAACGCACTGGCTGTTTTCGGCGCGGGAGTGCAACTTGGCATAGCTCCCGGAGCAACCGCGGGGAGCCTGACCCGTTACGTTCCGGCAACCGGGCGGCTGCAGGAGTTTATCTATAAGGGAAGGCCTGTTTACCTTAATTTGGTGAAGAATCCAGCCGGGTTTAACGAGAGCCTCAACCTTCTTTGCAGCACTCGGGAGCCCAAGGATATACTAATCGCCCTGAACGACAACAGTGCCGACGGCCGGGATGTCTCCTGGATCTGGGACGTCGATTTCGAACGCCTTCAGGAGCGGAGGGAGATCCTGCGTTTTGTCTGCGCCGGAAGGCGCGCGGCGGAGATGGCCCTGCGGCTGAAGTACGCCGGGGTGCCGGTGCAAAGGATCGCCGTCAGTCCGGGTTTTGCCGCCGGCGTGAGGCAGGTCCTTGAGGGAAACGGAAGCGTCGTTTATCTTTTGGCAACCTATACGGCTTTGTGGCCGGTGGAAAAGATCCTGCGGCGGTATGCGAAGGAGAGTAACGTTGCTGACCGTCTGCCATCTTTATCCCACTCTTCTTAACCTCTACGGTGACCGGGGGAACATCATTGCCTTTGTCCGGCGTTGCCGTTGGCGCGGGATACCGGTCCGCGTTCGGGAAGTGAACCTCGGTGAAACGGTGGAGTTCAAAGGCATAGACTTCCTTTTCTTGGGCGGGGGTTCCGACCGGGAGCAGGGAATTCTCACCGGGGACTTGAGAAGGCACGCTTCCGCCTTGGCCGCAGCGATTGAAGAGGGCTTAGTTATTTTGGCCATCTGCGGCGGCTACCAGCTTCTCGGACTGTATTACCAGCCGCTGGTCGGCCCGGAGATACCGGGTTTGGGCATTCTTGACCTCTACACTCGGGCAGGAACCAAGCGCTTGATTGGAAACGTCGTCATTGAGACCAAGCTGGACGGGGAAAAGGTGAGGGTTTGCGGTTTTGAGAACCACTCCGGACAGACGTTTTTGGGCAACATAAAACCCCTCGGCAGGGTGCTTAAAGGCTATGGTAACAACGGCCGGGACGGCTTCGAGGGGGCGCGTTACAAGAACGTCTTCTGTTCTTACCTCCACGGACCGCTTCTGCCAAAAAATCCTGCTCTTACAGACCATCTCATCCGCCTTGCCTTGGCGCGGAGGGGAATGGATTGCCCCTTGTCCCCGCTCGACGACAGCATTGAACATCTTGCCAATAAGGTGATGTTGAACCGTCTTGGGGTTGCAAAAGGGTAGGCGGTTGAAGGTGCGGCTTCGGTCGGAATCATGACGGATTTTTCACAGGGTTGTTGAAAAGTAATCATAGAGATGGTACAATCTTCATAGAATATTGTATACAAAGTACAAGTTCCGGCTAACGAAGGGGGAGAGCGGAAGATGTACCTCGTAACCTGGATCGAAGGAGAAGAGGTGGAGTACAGATTGCTGCCTGCCGGGGAGATCCCAGAAGACCTGGAGGAAGACAAAAATCCTATCATTGTGGAGTTTGAGATGTGAAAGTCTGAAATCTGAGGTTGGCAAAACGGCCGCGAAAAAGCGGCTTTTCTGTTTTTTTGGAGGAAAACCTATGTCCTGAGCAGAAGTAAACCCTGCGGAACCGTACGCTGTCACTCGATGCAAAGTGAAAAATGCAAATATTAAAGATGCAAAATGTTCAATGCAAGCGAACCAAGAATACTTTTTCAATTTGCATTTTGCAATCTTCAGTTTGCCATGGAGCGAAGCGGCGGGGGGCGAGAAGTAGTTGCGCTATAAAGGCCTTGCCCGTTTGGCACTGGCGGCTGCTTGTTTGTTGGTTTGGTCTGCCGCCGGGGATGTGGCGGAGGCAGGATGTGCTGCCATAAGCACCGCCAGTTATAATAACCTGTTGGAGCGGTTGACCCGGGAGCTTTCCTTGGAAAAGGGCACTTACGGTGTTTATCTTTTTGACCTGAAATCGGGTCACGCGCTTGGCCTTAACCACCGGGAAGCGTTTCATGCCGCCAGTACGTTTAAGCTGCCTCTGAACCTGTACTTATACGAGCAGGCTGCGGCCGGAAAGGTCGATCTGCAAACCAGACTCACCTACCTGCAGAAGCATTACGAAGGAGGCACCGGCCTGCTCCAGTACGATCCTGTAGGGAGCAGATACAGCATCGCCCAGTTATCACTCTACTCGATCGTGTACAGCGATAATGTGGCAACAAACATTTTGCTCTCTTATTTGGGCAGGATGAACGTGAAAAACTACATGCGCCGCCTTGGAGGCGCTGTTGTTCACGACAAAAGCAACCTGACCTGCCCGGAGGATATGGCAAAATATATGGCCTATCTTTTGGCGTTCGCCGCCAAAAATCCTGAACTCGGCGGTTTATTGATCGATTATTTACAAAACACCATCTATAACGAGCGCTTACCAAAGCCGCTGCCGGCGGGCGTTAAGGTGGCGCATAAGATCGGTAACTGGCCTTACACCGGCACGTACGACGATGTGGGGTATGTCGATCATCCGGAGAATCCGTACGTGATAGCGGTCTTCAGCAAGCACACCGCAGGACGGAAAAGGGCGTTTCACGTGATTCAGAGGATTTCACGGCTCGTCTACGGTTATCAAAGCAGTTTGCGCCACATTAGGATCTTGCTGAACGGGCAAGAGGCAAACAACGATGTCCCGCCGCTGTTGGAAGACGGGCGGATGCTTGTACCAATCCGGGATATTGCCGAGCCCTTGGAAGCAGAGGTTTCGTGGGACGGCCTAACGAAGACCGTAACGGTTAGCCGCAGCGGGGTATCATTGACCTTACAGGTCGGCAGTGAGACGGCGGTCCTTGACGGGCAGAAAATAGCGTTATCGGTGCCGGTTAGGCTGTTCAGCGGCCGGACCATGGTCCCGTTACGGTTTATCAGTGAGGCCTTCGGGGCGCGGGTTGAGTGGGACGGCAAGCAGCGTCTGGTGAATATTTGGCTGGCAGATTTGCTACCACAGGAGATACGAGCAGCCTGTACGTCGAAGCTTTTGCAAGGTGGGTAAAATGCAACCGAGTGTAAGCAGTCAGCGTCTTTGGGAGGTCGATGCACTTCGCGGAACGGCTATTATAATGATGCTGGTTTACCACGTGGCGTGGGACCTTAAATACTTCGGGTATTTCCAAGGGAGTATCACTACGGGTGGCTGGTACTGGTTTCAACACGCTACGGTCACCGGCTTTGTTTTCATAGCCGGGGTGGCATTGTGGCTGAGCTATGCAGTACACGGCCGGACGAGGTTCGGACGGTACTTCAACCGCGGCCTGAAGATCTTAGGCTGGGGTTTCGTCATCACGCTGGTTACGCATCTTACTTTGAGGGAAGGCACAGTCCTCTTTGGAGTGCTACATCTTATAGGGTTTTCCGTCATATGCGCTTTTCCCTTCCTTCGCCTTGGCCGCGCCAATCTTATTTTCGGTTTGGCATTCATTCTTCTGGGCAGCCTCTTGAGGCGCGTAGCGATCGATTATCCTTGGGTGGCGTGGCTCGGACTGCGCCCCGTTCAGGTCTACATGGTAGACTACGTACCAGTTTTTCCCTGGTTCGGCGTGGTGCTGTTAGGAATAGGTACGGGAGCCGTTCTTTATGCCGGCGGGGTGCGGCTATTCAGCGTACCGGCTTTTGGCTGTAGGCGGCCGATGAGGTTGCTGGCTTTTTTGGGCCAAAACTCTCTTTTCATATACTTGGTACACCAGCCGGTGCTCTTCGGGCTGTTTTGGATCGGCGGGTTCTTTACACAGCTTTTGCGCAAACAGATGTTATGAGGGTGCAGGTTTGGCTGGTGTGTTATAATAAACCCGTTAAAAGAAGGGAGCGTTCCGATTGGAGTTAACACTTGCCCACAGTCCCGATGCCGACGATGCGTTTATGTTCTCTGCGCTGGCCCTGGGTAAAATCGACACCGGCGGCTACTCGTTTCTGCACCTCCTGAAGGATATTGAAACCCTCAACCGAGCGGCGCTGGAAGGGCTTTATGATATTTCCGCGATCTCCTTCCATGCGTATCCTTATGTCTCCGACAACTATCTCCTTCTCTCCTGCGGGGCAAGCGTAGGGGACGGTTACGGGCCGCTTGTGGTGGTAGGCCGGGATGCTCCGGAAGGATTGGAACCTGCCACGATCGCTGTGCCAGGGAAGCTGACCACCGCATACTTGGTGCTGCAGCTCTGGCGGCCGGGTGTCGCGACCTTAGTGATGCCGTTTGACCGGATCGGTGAGGCGGTAGGCTCAGGCACGGTTGAAGGCGGGCTGCTGATTCACGAGGGACAGCTAACGTACGCCCGGGAGGGACTCAGAAAGATTGTGGACTTAGGGGAGTGGTGGAAAAAGGAGACGGGACTGCCGCTGCCTTTGGGGGGAAACGTGCTGCACCGGCGTCATGCTGGCCGCGCTGCGGAGATAAGCGGGTTTTTGAAAGCGGCGATCCAGTGGGCGCTTAAGCACCGGAAGGAGGCCCTGAAGCACGCGCTCTCATTCGCCCGGGGGCTGGGAGAGGGAGAGGCGGACCGCTTTGTCGGGATGTACGTGAACGCCTGGACGCTTGACCTCGGGGATACTGGAAGGCGCGCGGTGGCCGAGCTCCTCAAGCGCGGCCGCGAGGCCGGGGTTTTAAAACAGCCGGTGCGGTTGGAGTGGGCGGCCGGCGGCTGATAACCGGCCCGTTTGTGGGGGCAGGAAAAACGTCGGTTACGGCGAACTATGAATGTCAAATTTACTCCGGGTTTAGTGACTGATGCAGAGAAGACTTCCACGGCGGTTTCCCTTGTGGCTGATATGCGCAGGCGACCTTGCGGTCCTTAACTTGGCGCTGATGTTTGTCTTCTACCTGCGCTTCGGCGGTGTACTGCCGGCCGCCAACTTTGGTGCGCTGGTGGATACGCTGCCTTGGGCAAGCGCGGTGGCCGTTTTTCTTTTTGCGGGCCTGGGGCTTTACGAGCGGAACTTGGGCGGATTTGTGCCGGTCATGCGGGCGCTTATACCTGCCATCATAGGGGTCTCCCTCGCCACCGCCGCCATTGCGTTCTGGGTGCGCGGTTTTGCCTTTCCGCGCAGCGTTTTGGTGCTCGGCGCGTTTGCCCAGTTCGGAGGTGTCTTAGCCTGGCGGGGCTTCTGCTGGTACTTGGACCGCTGGCTCCATGGACGAAGGGGCCTGCTGGTGGTGGGCGCCGAGGAGACGGTTCACCCGCTTTTGGAAAAACTGTTGGACCTGCCGGAGCGGCTTTTTCACATCAGGGCGGTGGTTGACCCGCAAGACCCGGCACTGAAACGGCATCTGGCTGGAGCGGACGCGGTTGTTGTTGGGCCGGGTGTGCCGCCTTCGGCGAAGGCAAAATTGGTGGCGGCTTGCCTCGAGGCCGGGCGGGATGTCTATTTAGTGCCGGAGCTGTACGAGGTTATGCTGACCGGGGCGAGGGTCACTGAGCTCGAGGACCTTCCGGTACTCCGGGTTGAGGACATTCGGATGTCCGCCGGTCAGGCGTTCCTTAAGCGCGCCGTGGATATCGGGGTGGCATCGTTTGTCTTATTAGTCACCGGTCCCCTGTTGATATTGGTTGCCTTGCTGGTGCGTTTGTCCTCGCCGGGGCCGGTTTTTTATCTCCAGGAACGGATCGGGCTGCGCGGCCGTTCCTTCCGTCTGCTGAAGTTCCGGACGATGATCGATGATGCGGAGAAGGAGACCGGCCCGGTGCTTGCACAGGCAAACGACCCCAGAATCACGCGGCTGGGGAGGATGCTGCGCGCCACCAGGCTTGATGAATTCCCTCAGCTGTTAAACGTGCTCAAAGGGGAGATGAGCCTGGTGGGACCGCGCCCGGAACGACCGGTCTTCGTAGACGAGTATACCAGAGCCAACCCGGCGTACCACTACCGTCACTTAGTAAAGCCCGGGCTTACCGGTGTGGCGCAGGTCTACGGGCGCTATACGACTTCGCCCGAGGACAAGCTGCGTTATGACCTGTACTACATCCGGAACTACTCGCTGCTGTTAGACTTGAAGATTCTCCTGCGCACGGTCCCGGTGGCGCTTACCCCGAGTGCGGCGCGCGGGGAGATAAAGGAAGCGTCGGACAAGACCGCCGCGATCCATGCCCTCATGAGCGGGGCAAGGGAGACAGCGGCGGGGGGAGACGAGCGGAAGCTGGCCGATTAGTTGGAACCTTTTTTATGCGAACCAAAAGACGCCAAAGCTATGGGTTGAAGGTAGGCTCCTCACGTTGGGCGTCTGGGTCAAGGATTGTCCGGTGCTCTACACGGAAACTGCCCTCTCTCGGCCTGTAAGTGATTATGTTTACCGCGATCGGTTTTTTGGCG
>DTYU01000214.1 GCA_012961725.1 Desulfotomaculum sp. | reverse complement strand
GGCCGCCGCTTTGCATTTCCGGTGGCCTGCTCAGAGCAGTTTTTCTTGCTCCATCTCACTGACACCCGAATCGCCGAAAGCGGCCATCTCCTTCAGGATCTTTACCGCCGCCTCAACCACCGGCATTGCCAGCGCCGCACCCGTACCTTCCCCGAGCCGGAGATTCAGGTCCAGTATGGGCTCCAGTCCAAGCGCCGATAGCATATGGCGGTGCGCCTGCTCTTCGGAAAGGTGCGCGGCCAGCATGAAATTCCTGGCGCGCGGGCATAAGCCTGCCGCTATCAGCGCCGCCGCCCCGGTAATGAAGCCGTCGAGCAGGACCGGTACCCGCTGCGCCGCCGCGCCGAGGATGAGACCGGTAATCCCGGCAATCTCGAGACCCCCGATCTTGGCCAAAAGACCGACGGGGTCTGATTTATCCGGACGGTTTATCCGGAGGGCCTCGGCGACCGCCCGGCGCTTCTGCGCCAGCACTGTGTCATTAACCATCGTCCCCCGGCCGACCGCTTCCTCCACAGGAACACCGGCCATGGCACACAGGATCGCGCTCGACGGCGTTGTGTTGCCGATACCCATGTCCCCGGCAGCGATGAGGTCTGCGCCGCTTGTGATTTCCGTCTGCACCAATTCAATCCCGACCTCGACCGCCCGCACCGCCTCCTCCCGCGCCATCGCCGGACCGCGGGCGATGTTTCCCGTTCCCTGACGAACTTTCCGTACCACCACACCAGGCCACTCGACCGGCTGCGCCACGCCGATATCCACCACTACCAACTTCGCACCGACATGGCGCGCCAGGACCCCGATGCCGCCTGTGCCGTCAACAAAGCGCGGCAGTATCTGCCAGGTGATCTCCTGGGGCGCTGCGCTCACCCCTTCGGCCACCACTCCGTGATCACCCGCCATAACGATCACGCTTTTCTTCGTGATCTCGGGAAAGGGGCGCGCCGTGATCCCGGCAAGCCTGACGGCCAGCTCCTCGAGCCTGCCCAGGCTCCCGGGCGGCTTCAGCAGGCGGTCCACCCGCGCCTGTGCCTGTGCCATGGCCTCGCGGTCAAGCTCGCCGACGGCGTTAATTGTCTCTGCAAGCAACATAATTCGACCTCCTCCAGACAAAAGTAAAAGTCCACCCTTGCCGTGGACTTTACCATCATCCAGGCGGAAAACCCGGTGCCGCGCCGGGCTTCAACACGCAACAGGCAGGTCTCCTGGCTCCCGGATCACCGCTTGGGCCGCGCCTTCCCAGCTACCCAGTGGCAACACCGGCGGCCTTACTCCCCGGTTACAGTGGCGGGACCGCGCCGGATTCACACCGGCTTCCCTATTCTCCCAACACTCAACTTACCACTCACTTGACGCCTGCTGTTACCCCCTGCTCCGGAAATAGTGAACTCTGGCGGTTAGACGCCACACAGTAGGAATAAGTTGAGTGTTGGGCACCTGTTGCAAAAGATATTATTGTTTTCATAACCTTCGAGCTCCGGAGCCGTTTTCCTGTCAGCCCAATGAGAAAAGTAAACTATAAGTGAAGGAAAGATAAGCGCAAACACGAATAAGATTCAAAAGTCTGGAGGATAGAGTTAGCAGGGCACTGTTTATTCCGGCAAGGCTGACCCCGGGTCCTGTACCTCGTTGCAGTTCAACCATCCGCGAAAGGGGAAGTCAGACAGTGGTAGCTCAATCCGCCGGGAAAATCAGTGAGCGCCAGCAGCCGGCCTTTCGTACGGCGGTCTGCCAGTTCAAGGTTGGCGCATCCAAGGAGGAAAATTTAGGCCGTGCCCGGGATTTTCTCCGCCGTGCGGCGGGAGAGGGTGCCCGGCTCGTGGTGCTCCCCGAGATGTTTGTTTGTCCTTACGAGGCAAGGCTCTTCCCGGAGTATGCCGAAAGTTACCCGGGCGGTGCTGCGGCAGAGATGCTCTGCCGAGCCGCGCGGGAAGAGGGGGTCTATATCGTCGGCGGCAGCTTTCCGGAGCGGGAAGGGAAAAGGCTGTACAACTCCTCCTTCGTCTTCGACCCGGAGGGGAAGGTGCTGGCCCGCCACCGGAAGGTCCACCTCTTCGACGTGGACCTGCCCGGCGGCCTCTCCTTCAAGGAATCCGCGACACTCAGCCCAGGCAGGAGTGCAACGGTGGTGCCCACTCCTTGGGGAACGCTCGGCGTGGCTGTCTGTTTCGACATCAGGTTCCCGGCGCTTTTTCACGAAATGACGCAAAGGGGCGCGGAGATCATCGTGATTCCCGCGGCCTTTAACATGATCACCGGCCCGGCGCACTGGGAGCTTCTGCTGCGTACCCGGGCCGTAGACAACCAGGTTTACATGGTCGGCGCGGCCCCGGCGCGCGACGCCAGCGCAAACTACGTGGCCTTCGGCCACTCAATGGTCGTGAACCCCTGGGGGGAGGTCCTTGCCCGCGCAGGCCCGGCAGAAGAGATTATCGTTGCGGAGATCGACGTCGATTATCTGAAGCGCGTCCGGGAGCAACTGCCCGCGGCAAAACAGATGCACAAAAGGGAGGCAGTAAGATGATCCTCGTAACCGGCGGTTCGGGACTCGTCGGCAGGGCCGTGATAAAGGAGCTGTCCGCGGCGGGTTTCAAAGTGCGGTGCCTCGTCCGGGACACAGCCAAGGCACGCTCCGTTCTCGGCGAGGGTGTTGAATATCTGCAGGGCAACGTGACGGATTATGAATCAATCCTTCGCGCCATGAAAGGTGTAGAAGGAGTAATCCACTTGGTGGCGGTTATCCGCGAGCGGGGCGACCAGACCTTCGAAAAGGTGAATGTCGAGGGTACCGCTAACGCCGTCCGGGCCGCAGCCGTCACGGGCGTGCGCCGTTTTATTCATATGAGCGCCCTCGGGGTGAAGGAAGGCCGGGCATATCCCTATTCCCACTCCAAATGGCTGGCGGAGGAGATCGTCCGCAAAAGCGGCCTTGAATGGACGGTTATCCGGCCGTCGCTAATCTACGGCCCCGGCTTCGGTTTTTTTGACCGGATGGCCCAATCAATCCGGTTTTCACCGCCGCCCTTTATCGGCTACCCCGCCGGCAGAACCCGCTTCCAGCCGATCGCCGCCCGTGATGTCGCCAGGTGTGTCGCCATCGCTCTGAGGGACCCGCAGTTCATCCACCAAACGTGCGAGATCGGCGGACCGGAACACCTGACCTACCGCGAGATGCTTGACGTCTTCCTCGAAATAAAAAAAGTCAGGCGCATCAAGCTCCCCGTGCCTGTCGGCCTGCTGCGCCTCGTGGTTCCGCTAATGGAAAAGCTCCTGCCTGACTCTCCGGTGAGTTCAGTTGAACTGAGACAGATGGACTTCGATAACACCACCGATCCCGCCGCGGTCAAGAAACAGTTCGGCTTTGAGCCGGTCAGGCTTCGGGAGGGGCTTCGGGAGACCCTACATTAAGGATGAGCATGCTCGCCGCTACTCTTAAGTTGCCCGCCCCCGCAGGAATCTGTCCGCGCTCGTCGCTGCGATGGCACCGTCCGCCACCGCAGTCACTATCTGCCGCAGCATCTTCTGGCGGACATCCCCCGCGGCGAAAAGCCCACGGGTTTTAGTGGCCATCCTTTCATCCGTAATAACATAACCCCTATGGTCAAGGTCGGCGAGTTCCTTAACCAAATACGAAGCGGGCCTTACCCCGACGTAGACAAAGACCCCGGTTACCGGGATCACCCGCTCCTCACCGGAGCCAAGATCCTCGATCCTGATGCCTTCGACCGCGTCTTTGCCCAGGATCTCTCTGACCCCGGCCCCCAAAACAACCTCGATCTTGGGCTCCGTGCCGAGCGCCTCCTGGAGCACCTTCGCCGCATGTAAGGTCTCACGCCGGTTAATGAGATATACCTTCGCCGCAAAGCGGGTGAGATAGACCGCTTCTTGGACCGCCGCATCGCCGCCGCCGATGACCGCTACTTCCTCGTCCCGGAAGAAGAAGCCGTCGCAGACGGCGCAGTAAGAAACCCCCCGGCCGCGCAGAGGGTCCTCACCCGGCACCCCCAGGGGCTTCGGACCGCTGCCGGTGGCGAGGACCACGGCCCGCGCGGCGATCTCTCCGCGCGCCCCACGCAGCAGAAACCAGTCCTCTTCCCGCCGGATTTGTGCAACCTCGACCGCCTCAAATGCAACGCCTAAGCGCCTGGTCTGTGCCTCCATCCGCCCGACCAATTCTGCGCCGCTTACCGGCTCAGGAAAGCCGGGATAGTTTTCGATCCTGTCCGCGGTCAAAACCTGCCCGCCGGGAGCCGCCCGCTCAATAATGACCGTATTCACCTTGGCACGCGCCGCGTAAATCCCGGCAGTCAACCCCGCCGGTCCGGCACCGATAATCGCTAAATCATACGCCACGGCCTCTATCCCCTTTTGTGAAAACAATAGTTCTTTCGATATAATAGTTCTTTTAATCGGCGCGTTGAAGCTTCGCATTTTGAGATGCGAGACGCGTGTGGCGAGAGGTTGGATTCTTTGTGGGAATTTGGCTTGACGCAAATTCCTTCGAGAATCTCACTTCCAACCTCTCACTTCTCACTTCTCAACACCGCCCGTGCGGCCGCTAGTGCACCTAAGATGGCATGCTCCTTGGAAAGTCCGCCCTGGAGGTAGGCTGCGTAAGGCTCGCGCATCGGCGCGTCGGCGGTAAGCTCAAGCGACGCCCCCTGCACAAAGGTACCGGCAGCCATCACGACGGCGTCCCGGTACCCGGGCAGCGCCTCGCCCTCAGGACGAACGTGCGCGTCTACAGGAGAGGCCCCCTGGATCCCCCTGCAGAAGCTCAAAAGCAGTTCCGGGGCTCCCAAGCGTATGCCTTGGACAATATCGCTGCGCTCCTCGTCGAAACGGGGCAGAACGTCAAAACCCAGCCGTTCAAAGAAGCGCGCCGCGAAGACCGCCCCCTTCAGCGCCTCGGCCACAAAGTGCGGCGCCAAGAAAAAGCCCTCAAACAAAAGGCGCTGGCAGTCGAGGGTCGGCCCTACAGCCCGTCCCAGCCCCGGCGCGGTCAGCCGGTTTGCCGCCATATCCACAAGCTCGCTGCGGCCGGCTACGTACCCGCCGGTAGGGGCAATCCCGCCGCCGGGGTTTTTGATAAGCGAGCCTGCACAGAGGTCCGCACCCAACGCCGGCGGTTCAAGCGTCTCCACAAACTCCCCGTAGCAGTTGTCCACGATCACAACTGTCTCCGGCGCCTGTTCCTTAATGAGACTGATAAGCGTACCGAGTTCCTTTAGCACCAGACCGCGCCGCCAGGAATATCCTCCCGCGCGCTGCAGCAGCACCGCACGCGGCTTCAGGGCAAGAGCTTCAAGAACCGCTTCTTTAGCGAGGCCGCCGTCCGGCAGCAGGTCGAGCTGGAGATATTCTATCCCCCACTGGGCAAGCGATCCCGGTTCGCCGCCGATAATAGCCTCCAGTGTATCGTAGGGCCTTCCCTGTACGGTAAGAAGCTTGTCACCCGGCCGCAGCACCCCGTACAGGCAGAGCGCCAGGGCATGCGTCCCGGAAACGATCTGCGGCCGCACCAGCGCCGCCTCCGCTGCGAATACCTCGGCGTAGACCGCCTCGAGCGCCTCCCGCCCGGCGTCGCCGTACCCGTAGCCTGTTGAACCGCGTAAATGAAAGTCGCTCACGCGCGCCGCCCGGAAGGCCTCTAACACCCGCCGCTGGTTGGCCAGTACCAGGCCGTCGATACGGCGCCACAGCGCCTGCACCTCTTCGATCACTTCTGTGGCCAGCGAATCCAGCCTATCAGCAATCATTACCGGGAACCTGTATAGCAGGAATGGTACTAAAAGATTAAACGTTCGCCCTCGCTTCCTGGACGGAAGTGCTTACCGGTCTCACCGGGCTTATCGTGGAGATGGCGTGTTTATAAACCATCATCTGCCGTCCTTCGCTCTCGAGAATCACCGTGAAATTGTCGAAACCCCGCACCATCCCCTTTAACTGAAAACCGTTTACCAGAAAAACAGTAACAGGGATGCTTTCCTTCCGCACCTGATTCAGAAAGGCATCCTGCAGGTTGATCTGTGTCTTGCTCATCCCCAGCTACCTCCGTCATCTTTTTCTTTACCCCCGAGACTTAAAACAGACCCCCACGGCATATGACTACCTTTCGCTACCGGCGAAAATACTCCTTCACCATAAGCGCAATTTCTCCCGCTACTGCCTCTCCCGGAAAATCAGCCACATTCAGCCAGCGGATGCGCTCGTCGCGTCTGAACCACGTGAGCTGCCTTTTGGCAAACCGCCTGGTATTGCGCTTTAGCAGCCAGACCGCCTCCTCAAGGCTCACCTCGCCGGACAGATACGCGGCAATCTCTTTATAACCCAACGCCTGCATCGCCGTGGAATCCCGCTTTACCCCGCCCGCGATCAGCCCCCTGACCTCATCCACCAGCCCCCCTGTGATCATCGCATCCACCCGCGCTTCAATCCGCCGGTAAAGCTGACTCCGCTCAAGATAGAGCCCGATTACCAGCGCGTCATATCCTGGTTCAGCTACGGACGCCGCGCGTGACATCGGCGTTCCCGTCTGATGATAGACCTCGATTGCCCGGATCACCCGCTTCAGGTTGTTGGGATGGATCCGTGCAGCGGCCTCCGGGTCAATGGCCCGCAGCCGCTCATGCAGATGCACAACCCCGTGCCGCCTTGCTTCTTCAGCCAGGCGCCGCCGGAGCCCCAAATCTCGACCGCCCGGCAGCTGAAACCCTTCTAACACCGCACGGATGTAAAGCCCGGTACCGCCTGCAAGCACCGGCAGGCGGCCCCGCGCGCTGATTTCCCGGATCGACTCCCGGGCAAGCCTTTGATAGGCCGCCACACTAAAATCCTGGTCCGGATCGATAACGTCAATCAGGTGGTGTGGGATCCCCTTGCGTTCCGCCGGGGTGGGTTTCGCGGTGCCGATATCCATCCCCCGGTAGACCATCATCGAATCTGCCGAGACTATCTCCCCATCTATCTTGAGTGCC
>DTYU01000213.1 GCA_012961725.1 Desulfotomaculum sp. | reverse complement strand
TCCTACCTCGCTGGTCATAACCGTTGTACTTCGGTCAGGCGTACCTTTTTCCTTCCCCTCGAAAGTAAAAAGGGAATATTACACCAAGCCCACGGACTCGTGACCCTTCACGTTTCATTCATCACTCATCACTCTTCACTTCTTTCTCCCATACTTCGTGTTCTCTGTGTGTAAGCCTACTTGAACTTCCACCGCTTAGAAGGACATCGCACGCAGCCGCTTTACGCGTTCGGCCACCGGAGGGTGGGTGCTGAAGAGCTTCATAACACTCTCCCCGGACAGCGGGTTCACGATAAAAAGGTGTGAGGCAGCCGGGTTGACCTGCATCGGCACCCGCCGCGCCGCCGACTCAAGTTTTTCCAGCGCGCTTGTCAAGCCGTCAGTCCGCCCGGCTATCCGCGCCCCGGTTGCGTCTGCGTTGAACTCCCCGGCGCGGGAAATCGCCATCTGTACAAGCATCGCCGCAAGGGGAGCCAGGATGGCGAGCACCAGTCCGCCAAGAGCGCCGCCCCCTTCCTCATCGTCTCTCCCCGCCCCGAGGATCAGCCCCCACTGGAAGATAGAAGCGATCATGGTTACGGCCCCTGCAAGCGCGGCCGCAATCGTGCCGACAAGCGTGTCCCGGTTTTTGACGTGGGCCAACTCGTGCGCAAGCACCCCCTCGATCTCCGTACGGTTTAACAGCCGGAGTAGACCATCGGTTACCGCCACCGCAGCGTGTTGCGGGTTCCGTCCGGTGGCAAAGGCGTTCGGCTGCGGCGAAGGGGTAAGATAGATCCTGGGCGTCGGCAGCCCGGCGCGCATGGACAGATGCTCCACGATTTCATAAATCTCCGGGGCCTCATCCCGGCCAAGCGGGCGGGAGCGGGTCATGGCGATCGCAATCTTATCGCTTTGATAATAAGTGAAGAAGTTCATCCCGAGCGCGATAAGGAAAAATATGACCGCACCATGGCCGCCAAATAGGGCCCGGCCGATTAAGACAAGGATTATCGAAAGAACCGCCATCAGCAACCAGATACGAACCTTGCTCAAATGTACACCTCCCATTGTGATTATATAAATCCTGCTGAAATCTATTATACACAGGAAGTCTTAGCAGGCAAGATGCTTTTGGGGGAATTTATCCGGCATTCACATTCAAACCCGAAGGTACGGTTCAGACTTCCCGTCTGGCGCAGCGGCCTGCCTGTCGGCACTGCCTGCTGCAGGCAGGAACGACGCAATTTGAGAGGCGAGAGGTGTAAGGTGAGAGGCCAAATATCACACCTGAAGCGCGTAAACCTGGTCCTTGCCTCCTGCTTTAGCGGCCAACAGGTAGTAGTCCGCCCGCTTCAGCAGTTCCTCCGCGGTGACGGCATCCTGGGGGTATGTAACCGCCCCGAGACTGATGCTCATACCGGTGGCCTTCACCGCACTCTGGAGCCGCTCGGCAGTAACCTGTGCCGATCGGGCATCGGCGCCGGTCAGGATGATTGCGAACTCATCGCCGCCGTAACGCACAACCACGTCTTCTTGTCGAAGAGCCTCTCGGATCGTCCTGGCGACATCTTGCAGCAGAACGTCCCCCGCCAGATGGCCGTGCTTATCGTTATACGACTTGAAGCCGTCGAGGTCTAACATAATCACTGAAACGGGTAAACGATAACGCCTGGCACGCGCAACCTCCGTGGTAAGACGTTCGAACAGATAGCGCCGGTTATACACGCCGGTTAGCGGATCGGTAATGACGAGCTGCTGGAGATTGCCTATCTCCTCACGAAGCTCCGCTTCCCTGTTTCGCTCATACTCAAACAGCAACCCTATGAAAATTGAAACGCCCCCTACCATTACGGCCGACCACAGCTCGCTAATGCTCCTGGTCAAGATGCCCGCCGTACCGATCAATGCTCCGCTCATAACGGCCGCAACCGCCGCTCCCCTCAATCCCGAGGTGATACCTAACAGTGCCGCCGGTACCGCGTAAAGAACCCACACTTCTCTTCCGAGGGGCATGCCGCTCAGCAGCCGGATGACAAGCGGCACCGTCCAGCAAACGGCTGCCACAAACAACTGCCGCAACCCAAAACCCATCACAACCGCCTTCACCTCTTCCCTTGGGAACACCAGGCTTTATCAATTCTTCGGTAGAAGTATAAATTTTCCTGCAAGAGACGGGAATTTTTTAAGAAGAAATTCGGCAGAATCTCAAATTTTCCCGGTATTCGGCATTTAGAGCGCATCATAATTTATCATGCAATGATTTCACTCTTTCTAACGGAATACAATAAAATAATTTAACCACTTGACAAGCCTGAATGACCTTGTTAAAATATCCACAAGTGTGTGCAAACTACTCAAAAACCTCCAAAACAACGTCTCGGTGGGGATTTCGGTTTGCGACGGAAAGTCCTTCACCGGAGCCTTGAAGAGCACATATTTGGGTATCACGTAGAGAGACTTTTAAACAGCTTTCAAGTAAAATCACAGACCCTCTTCTCTCTGACCTTGCTTCTAAGGAGGTGGTTAAAGCAAAAGCACTCACATCACCATTGTCCCCGAATTAATTAAGCAAATCATTTTAGGGAGGTTAAGTTATGCCTGCATTCGTTATGACGGAAAAATGCGACGGCTGCAAGGGTCAGGACAAGACCGCGTGCATGTACATCTGCCCTAACGACCTGATGGTCCTCGATAAGGAGCGCATGAAGGCCTACCAGCGCGACCCGCAGTTGTGCTGGGAGTGCCTGTGTTGTGGAAAGATCTGCCCGCAGCAGGCCATTGACGTAAGAGGCTATGCCGACTTCGTGCCGATGGGCTCCTCCTGCATACCGCTCCGCGGTTCCGAGGACATCATGTGGACGATCAAGTTCCGTGACGGCGAAGTAAAGCGCTTCAAGTTCCCCATCCGCACCACGCCGGAAGGCGGAGCGGTGCCGGACGGCGGCTTCGGCGACGGCTCCAAGGCCAACGATATCAACGACCAGTACCTGCGGACCGAGCCGGAATCTGCCGCGATGGATTTCTTCGCGAAATAATTGACGGAGGAGGTTAAAAGAATGCCAGTCCCGAATTTCGAAACCGTTGAAGTCACATGTGATGTCTTGATCTGCGGCGCCGGCATGGCCGGTTGCGGTGCGATGTACGAAGCATCTTACTGGGCCAAGAAAAACGGCCTCAAGGTCGTCGTTGCAGACAAGGCCGCCACCGACCGGAGCGGCGCGGTGGCGCAGGGTCTTTCAGCCATCAACATGTACCTGAACACCGCAGGCGGCGAGCGCACCCCTGAAGAGTTCGTGCGCTACGTCCGCAATGACATGCTGGGCGTCTCCCGCGAGGACCTCACTTACGATATCGCCCGCCACGTCGACTCGACCGTCCACCTCTTTGAAAAATGGGGGCTCCCGATCTGGCGTGACGCCGACGGCAAACCGATTCGTTCCGGCGCCTGGCAGGTCATGATCAGCGGCGAGTCCTATAAAATACTGGTAGCCGAAGCCGCGAAGAAGGCGCTTAACGATGCGGGCGGCGAACTCTACGAGCGCGTCTTCGTCATCGAGCCCCTTATGGACGGCGACAGGATCGCGGGTGCGATCGGTTTCAGCCTCCGTGAAGAAAAGATCTACGTCTTCAACGCCAAAGCGGTACTCGTCAACATGGGCGGCGCCGTGCACGTCTTCCGGCCGCGCTCCACCGGTGAGGGCATGGGCCGCACCTGGTACCCGCCCTTCCAGACCGGCTCCAGCACCTACTTCACCCTCAGGGCGGGCGCGGAGCAGACCTGCCAGGAGATCCGGTTCGTCCCCGTCCGGTTCAAGGACGCATACGGCCCGGTCGGTGCCTGGTTCCTGCTCTTCAAGTCCACCGCCACCAACGCCCTGGACGAGATCTATATCCAAACCCGGGTAAAGGACCTCGAGCCGTGGGAGCCGTACGCCTCCACGAAACCGATGCCGACTAACCTCCGGAACTACCAGGGCATCCTTGACGAGGTCGACGGCAAGGGCCCGCTGCTCATGAGAACCGAGCGGGCCATCGCGGCCCTGGCAGAACAATACGCGGGCGACGAGAAGGCCTACAAGAAGAAAATGAAGGAACTCGAGAGCGAGGCCTGGGAGGACTTCCTCGACATGACGATCGGCCAGGCGAACCTGTGGGCGGCGATGAACGTCCGTCCCGAGAAGGAGCCCTCCGAGATCACCGGCGCCGAGCCGTACTTCATCGGTTCCCACTCCGGTGCTTCCGGCGCTTGGGCAAGCGGCCCCGCCGACATCGCTCCTCCCGAATACCACTGGGGCTACAACCGGATGACCACGGTGAAAGGCCTCTTCGTCGCCGGGGACGCCTGCGGCGCCTCACCGCACAAGTTTTCTTCCGGTTCCTTCACCGAAGGCCGGATCGCCGGTAAGGCCTTGGTGAAGTTCGCGCTGGAGAACCCCGACATGCCGAAACTCGACCCGGCACAGGTCGAAGAGTTCAAGGCGCGGATCAAGAAGCCCTTCGAGCAGTTCGAGCAGTATAAGGAGTTCGGCACCACCCCGGAGGTAAACCCGAACTACATCCTCCCGCGGCAGTACCTCTTCCGGCTGCAGAAGATCATGGATGAGTACGCCGGCGGCTGGAGCTGCGCATTCACCACCAACAAGACCAAGCTCGAGATCGCGCTGAAGCTACTTGAATGGCTCAAGGAGGACGCCGACAAGATGATCGCCCGAGATCTGCACGAACTGATGCGCGTCTTCGAGAACCAGCAGCGGACCTGGCAGGCCGAGGCGCACGTCCGGACGATCCTCTTCCGGGAGGAGTCCCGTTGGCCGGGTTATTACTTCCGCAAAGACTGCCCGACGATGGACGACGCCAACTGGAAGTGCTTTGTCAACCTGAAATGGGACAAAGAGAAGGGCTGGGAGATCTTCAAGAGGCCGGTTATCAACATCATTGACTGAGACGCAATATGGCGGGTGAAGTCAAATGGCGGCTTCGCCCGCCATTTTCTCTTTTTGTGAATAAAACCGGAAAATATCAGCCTAACTATCATAATTTTTCAACAAACAAAGAAGGATGTTCTCTCTACTTGTCGAAAACAGATTAGTGTGCGGTTTTGCCGGGTGGATTCTTAGCAGCCATGTAAGAAAAGGGGGATTCTGTGGTGCCTTTTGACGACAGTAAAAGGATGGTGGTAAAGGATGGGTAGCAACTCTATCCTGGTTGTAGGCGGCGGCATCAGCGGCATAACGGCGGCCGTCGAAGCCTCAGAGGTGGGCTATGAAGTTTTTCTCCTCGAAAAAAGGCCATACTTGGGCGGCAGGGTAACGCAACTGAACCAGTACTTCCCTAAGCTCTGCCCGCCGAACTGCGGCCTAGAGATCAATCTCAAGCGCATCAAGAACAGTCCCTACATCAAATTCTTCACCCAGGCCGAAGTGGAGGAGATCACAGGCCAGGAAGGCAACTTTACGGTCAAAGTCCGGCTTTCGCCCCGTTTCGTTACCGATAAGTGCACGGCGTGCGGGAAGTGCACCGAGGTTTGTCCGGTGGAAAGGACGGATGAGTTTAACTACGCACTCGGCAAAACAAAGGCCATATACCTCCCGCAGATCTTCGCCTTCCCGTTCAAGTACGCAATCGACGCACAGGCCTGCGAGGGAGAAAAGTGCGGTAAATGCTTAGCCGCCTGTCCCTACGGGGCGATCGACCTCAAGATGCAGCCTGAGACCATGACGCTGGAGGTGGGCGCCATTATCTGGGCCACCGGCTGGCAGCCCTACGACCTTACAAAGCTTGAACAGTACGGCGCGGGGCGTTATAAGAACGTGATCACCAACGTACAGATGGAACGCCTGGCGGCTACAGACGGCCCGACCGGCGGCCAGATATTGCGTCCCTCTGACGGCAAGGCCGTGAGCAGGATCGCCTTTGTACAGTGCGCGGGCTCGCGTGACGAAAACCACCTCCCGTTCTGTTCTGCAGTCTGTTGTATGGCCTCCCTTAAACAGGTCACCTACGTGCGGGAGAAGCACCCGGATGCCGAGATATCCATCTTCTTCATCGACATCCGTGCCCTCGGCAGACACGAGGATTTCTTTAACCGTGTCAAAGACCTAGGTAACATCAACCTTATCAAGGGCAAGGTCGGTACCATCACCGAGGACGATGCCACCAAAGACGTGACCGTACAGGTAGAGGATCAGGAAGCCGGACGGCTGCTGACTGAAACCTTTGATATGGTTGTCTTAGCTACCGGTATGGAGCCGACCTCCAAGCATCTACCCTTTGAACTACCGCGGACACCGGACGGTTTCTTGGCCGATACGGTGCCGGGCATTTACGGCGCCGGGTGCGTCAAGCGGCCGCTCGATGTGGCCGGTTCAGTTCAGGACGCAACGGCGGCGGCACTGAAAGCGATTCAATCTGTGGTAGGGAGGTAATACCGTGGCAGATAAGATAGGCGCTTACATATGCACCGGCTGCGGGCTCGGCGAAGCCCTCGACATCGAGGCCTTGGCCAAGGTGGCCTCGGGGAAACTGAAGACGGCGGTCTTAAAGACGCACGAGTTTCTCTGCGGTCCCGAAGGTGCGGCTATGATAAAAGAAGACATCGAAAAGGAGGGCCTAAACGGTCTGGTCATCGCCGCCTGCTCGCCGCGAGTCAATACTGACATCTTCAAATACCCGCCGGAAATAATCTGCGACAGGGTAAACCTTCGCGAGCAGTGCATCTGGTGTCACCCGGCCAATGATGAGGACACCCAGATGCTGGCAGAAGACCAGTTCCGCATGGGAATCGTCAAGGTTAAAGAGGCTCTTCCGCCGGAACCGTACAAAGTTGAGGAACCGGCTACCGCCGTTTTGGTGGTCGGCGGAGGCTTAGCAGGAATCACGGCGGCGCTTGAAGCCGCCAAGGCCGGGCGAAAGGTTGTCCTTGTTGAAAAAAAGGATAACCTTGGCGGCTGGATGGCGCGCATCTATAAGCAGGTGTCGCTGCGTCCGCCGTATAATGAACTCGAGGATCCGGATATCGGTGACCGCATCAAGGAGGTCCAGGCCAACCCGAATATTAAGGTGTACACGGGTGCGAAGATCGAAAAGATCAGCGGCGAACCGCTAAACTTTTCTGTTTCGATCGCAACCAAGTCCGGCACGGCCACTGAGAGGGCCGGGGCAATCGTCTTAGCCACCGGCGCGGAACCTTATGATGCAACCAAGCTTGAATCCTTAGGATACGGTAAGTACGCCAACGTTATCACAACCGAGAGGCTTGAGGAGATGGCGGCCAAGGGGAAGATAGTCCGCCCCTCCGACGGCAAGGAGGTACAGAGCGTCTCCTTCATTCTCTGTGCCGGTTCCCGGGATCCCGAACACCTCGCTTACTGTTCCGCAACCTGTTGTATCGACTCGCTGAAGCAGGCCATCTATGTCAAGCAGCAAAATCCGGAGGCCGCGGTCTATATTTTCTTTAAGGACCTGCGCGCGCCGGGATTTCATGAGTACCTGTACAAGCGCGCGCAGGAGCTGGGGGTCGTCTTCTTCCGCACCGAGAGTCCGCAAATCGAAGAGGGCGCAAGCGGTCTGGTTATCCGTGCGCAGGATGTGCTGGTCAACGACACCATCGAGGCCGACGGGATCGACCTGGTGGTGCTGGCGACCGGCATGGTTTCAACGGCATTTTCCGGCGAGATGATACTGTCAGCGGCAGAAGAAGAGGAAGATAAAAAGCCGGGAATGGAGATCGCCACCGTACGACCCGATGTTTATTATAACTCGGACCTGCTAAATCTTGAGTACCGCCAGGGTACGGAACTGCCGATGCTGAAGTACGGTTTCCCCGATTCCCACTTCATCTGCTTCCCGTACGAAACGCGGCGTACCGGTATCTATGCAGCAGGCAGCGTACGCGCGCCGATGGATGTGCAGACCACGATCACGGATGCAACCGGCGCTGCGCTAAAGGCGATCCAGTCAATAGAGCTGACCAGCCGGAGTTTTGCGGTTCACCCGCGGGTTTGGGATGATTCCGTCACCGAATTCTTCATGCAAAACTGCACGCAGTGCAAGCGGTGCACGGTGGAGTGCCCGTTCGGCGCCATCAACGAAGACGAGAAGGCCAACCCGCTGCCCAACTTCGCCCGGTGCCGGCGGTGCGCGACCTGTTTAGGGGCCTGCCCGCAACGGATCATCTCCTTTAAGAACTACAGCGTCGTCCAGATCGGCAACATGGTGAAGTCGATCGAGGTCCCGGAGGAGGACGAGGAGAAGCCGCGGATCGTCGTATTTGTTTGCGAGAACGACGCCTACCCGGCGCTCGATATGGTCGGCATGAACCGTCTGACATTGAGCCCATGGATCCGTGTCATCCCGCTTCGCTGTTTGGGTTCGATGAACTTAGTCTGGGTCAGTGACGCACTGGCGAAAGGCATCGACGGTGTCCTCCTAATGGGATGCCGGCACGACGAAGACTACCAGTGCCACTTTATAAAGGGTAGCGAGCTTTGTAACTACCGGTTGTCCAAGATCAAGGAAACGCTCGACCGGCTGGCCCTTGAATCGGACCGGGTCAGGTTTGAAACGGTGGCGATCATGGATTACCGTCGTGTAGAAGGAATCGTGAACGACTTTGCAAAACAGATAGAGGAATTAGAGCCGAACCCGTACAAGGGCTTTTAGGCGATGAGGCCGCGGAAGAGGAATATCTTCTTATTTGGAACCGTTTTCAGGAGCAGAGGCCCGTGACCAATTTCATGGGCATAGGCCCTGCTCCTGCCCGCAGGCTAAGCCTGAAGGCCTGAAAGGGTTCTAAATAACAAAAGTATTGAAGCGTTAGGAGGGAAAGGGAGTGACTGTTAGAGTAAACCCCAACCTGGCAAGGACCCTGCAGAAGTTTGGGGCTGAAACGGCTACGCAGTGCTTCCACTGCGGGAACTGCACCATCGTTTGTCCCCTCTCGACCGACGAAAACCAGTTCCCCCGCAGGTTCATGCGGTATGTGCAATTGGGGATGGAAGACAAATTAAAAGGCGCCATCGAGCCATGGCTCTGTTATTACTGCGGTGACTGCTCGCGGTTATGTCCGAGACAGGCCAGTCCAGGCGAAGTCATGATGGCGACGCGGCGGTATCTCACATCACTTTACGACTGGACCGGTTTGACATTGAAGATGTACACCAATAAGTCTTTCGAATGGCTGACAGCAGCCGGCGTATTTGCTGCAACGCTCATCCTGGCCTTCCTTTTACAGGGATCGCCGCCGTATGACCATGCCGATCTGAGCAAGTTCCTTCCCCGCTCGTATGTCATCTTCGGCGGCATGCTCTTCGGTCTTGGATTAGCCGGAGCCTTGTTCCTGAATGTATTGCGGATGCATAAGTCGATCATTTACGGTACTGGCATTCAACTTAAATATGGTGAGTCCCTTAAGATTCCTTTATCGGTCTATGTTAAGGAACTCGGCACCTTCCTGTACCATTTCGTTACCCAGAACAGGTACAGCCAATGTACAGAGCGGAGCAGGTACATAAAGCATTTTTTGTTGGTTTTAGGATTCCTCGTCTTTGCCGGTTATGCAGGTTTCATGGTTATAGCAGAAGTAATTAAGGAAGGATTCAGGGTGGCATTCATTGAAGGAAGTGCACACGCCATCTTCCCCGCCTTGCACCCTGTCAGGCTCCTTGAATACGCCGCTACGATCGTTGTACTTTACGTGGTGATAGATGCGTTTCTCGGCAGGTTCGCAAAGAAGGAGCCGATCCACCAGCATTCACATTCCACAGACTGGACGTTCTTGGTTCTGGTAGGCGGAACAGTCCTCACCGGGCTGCTCACCCACATCTTCAGGAACATCGAAGGGATGGCTGCAGCCACGTACTGGAGTTTTGCCCTGCACCTCGCCTTTATCGTTACGCTGTTTGTTATGGGCGCCTTTTTCGCCAAGTGGACACATGCCATTTACAGACCCCTTGCACTCTACTTCATAAAGGTCAAAGAAAGCGCCTTTCGTTGGCAAAACCTGCCTATCTGAACAGGGTTGTTGCAACGCGAAAACATAAACTGGATATGGGGAGATTGCATGGATCTCCCCAATTCTTTTTATCAGGGCCTACAACCGGTTTGCGAAACCAAGCCGCAAAGCGCTAATATCAAGCGAAACAGTTTTTATGTCTTCCCAGAACAGGTCGGCGTGATTCTCACCAGTTCTCCGCTCATCAATGGTTTTCACGTAACCTTTACACCGCGCGCATACGTAAACCCGGTAAGCACCGTTCTCAAACGGATAAAAGCTCAGTTCGTCTGGATCGGTGGTGCCGCAAAAGGGGCATGCAGCACGCACAAAGCGCCACTGTGTACTGCACAGCCCGCAATAGAGGTAACGCCGGCCGCCGGGATCAATCCTTGAGAAATTCGGTTTGCTGCCGCAGACCGGGCAATCGCCCCTGTCCCAAAGATCAAACCCGACCTTACTCCTCAACCTGCGGGAATAAGCCGCAAGCAAAATCCTCAGCACATGGCTGAAGGCGAAGCCGAAAACGTCCAGGGGGAGACCGTGACCCGGCTTCAAGAACGTTACTGCCTTCTCGTCACGGCTCAGAAGCGCGCCAATCAAAGAGTTGCGGTCGGCATTGTCATCAGGCAGGCTCAAGCGCAGCTTTTCCAAATCCCGCGCCATCTCAGGCAGATAGCGCGCGAGCGTCTCAAAAACCTGCCCGGCAAGCGCGACAAACACTTCCGGGTCTATCACCGGCGGTGCGCACGCCAACAGCGGGCTCCGTTTCTCCCAGGCTGCAACCGCTGTCGCATCAAGCGACACTCCGGTTTCCGGCACCGCGATTTTCTCCAGCTCGCGGTAGCATTCCGCGAGACGGGGCGGGAAGAAAGGCTCCTTCATGATGGTTTACGCTCCTCCGAATCGCCGCACTATAACATTATAGCAAGTGCCGTGCTCCAGACACAAACCCATCTGTGTTTATAGGGGCGACCGGCCGGTCGCCCCTACATTACGTTTTTAGCGACCCGTTCGCCATTACAGGAGAAAACCACCCGCCT